>NZ_AKJI01000162.1:0-38424 GCF_000282415.1 Pseudomonas sp. GM60 | reverse complement strand
TGTAGGAGCTGGCTTGCCGGCGATAGCAATCGCCCGGACACCACCAATCTCAAACCAGACACCCCCTCCCCCAATCCCCGTATAATCGCCGTTTTTTCCCCGAAGGCACCCCGCTCGTGGCAGACAAACGGTACAGCTGCATTGGTTTGTTCAACCCAAAATCACCGGAAAACGTCGGCTCGGTCATGCGCGCCGCTGGCTGCTACAACGTGGCGTCCGTGTTCTACACCGGCAAGCGCTATGACCGCGCCGCCGACTTCGTCACCGACACCAAACGCGTTCACTACGACATTCCGCTGATCGGCATCGACGACCTGAAAAAAATCCTGCCGCTGGGCTGCGTGCCGGTGGCCGTGGAACTGGTCGACGGCGCCCGTTCGCTGCCGGAATACACCCACCCGGATCGCGCGCTGTACATCTTTGGCCCGGAAGACGGCTCGCTGGATAAAGAGATTCGCGACTGGTGCGAAGACGTGGTCTACATCCCGACCACCGGTTGCATGAATCTTGCGGCCACCGTCAACGTCGTGCTGTACGACCGCATGGCCAAGGGCCTCAACACCCGCTCCGGGCCGAAATTCCGCTGAACCGACGCACATCCGATGGAACAAGCCGCCCGCCTCGGCAGTCAGCTTAATTATCTATTCTTGAAGCAGTCCTTCCAGCAGGAGACAGATCATGAGCGAACTCAAACGCGTGGAGCGCATCGAATCCACCCCGTTCCAGAGTCCTTCCGACCATAACGTCCACGGTTGGGAACGCGCCGGCTCCGTCGCCGGCGGCCTGGTGATGGTGGGCAAAGGCCTGCGTCGCGGCGGTATTTTCGGATTGATCCAGGTGGCGATCGGTGGCGTGGCGCTGGCCCGTGGCATTACTGGCCACAGCTCGGCCAAGAGCCTGCTGGAGAAGAGCCGTCAGGACATGAACAACGTGCGGGCGAAAATCGAGCGTGCCGGGGAAGACCTGACTCGGCTGAAGGCGAATGCCGAGGCAGCGACCAAAACCGCCAGCGTGACCGGGAATGATTCGTTGAAGTCGCCGAAAGCCGGGGTTTGATTCGGGATTTTGTGTCGCGGTTCAGGGCCTCATCGCCGGCAAGCCGGCTCCTACAGGGGGACGCGTTCCAAATGTAGGAGCCGGCTTGCCGACGATGGCGGTTTTACTGAAGCAACCCGGTATCAAGCACCTTGGAAGACTCGCCAATCACGCTCTCGGCCAGTTGAACGAATTCCTTGGTATCCACACTCTCCAGGTGCATCGCCCCGCGCAACACATCATCGAGCGAGCGCTTGTTGCGGGTTTTAATGCGAATTTCCTGATCCAGTTCACTCAGCAATAGAACCGCTTTGCCAATCTGCGCCGGGCTGATCTGCTCGCCCCGCAACGTCGTGACCTTCTGGCTGTCCTTGGCCAACTTCTTGTGCAAACTTTCATACCGCTCATCACTCATGCCACCGGCGCGGCGCACCAGTTCGATGGCGTAATACTCGGCAAAGCCTTCGCTGATCCAGTCGCTGCGCTGCTTGTCGTTGATGCGCCCGAACACTTGGGCCAGCTCACGCACCAGCGCGCTGCTGCCACTTTCGCTGACCAGTGGCAGACGCGAATTCAGATAGATCGATTCTCGCGCCGCCAGACTGCCGCGCCACATCGGGTCGTTGGCACCGACGATCAGCAACTTGGCGGGATGACGCGGAAACACAGCCTGCACTTGCGGCCAGACGAACGTCAGCAGCGTCAGCACGTCCATGCGGCGCATGCCCTGGCCCTGAGGCGAGGCGACGGTGACTTCGGTTTCCCCAAGCCGGGTACGACGGCTGCCGAGGTGACCGGCGAGCATCCAGCCGGTTGGCCGGTCGAACAGGCGCGAGACGTTGTCGATGCGGAATTTGTTCTTGCCGATCCGCGGCCAGGCGGTTTCGACGCTTTTCCATCCGGTGGGCAATTCGAATTCAAGGCGTGACACCAATTCGATGCCGTCCTGCTGATCGAGTCTGGCGGCCGGTACCAGGTCGTCGCCACGCATCAGCGCCCAGGTCGGGGTCATGCGCGTGTCGAAGCTGCCGCTCTTGCGGCCGTGGCTGATGCGCACGCGGTAGGTCAGGCTGGCCTTGTCGGCCGCCGGGCGCCAGACACCCCGGGCCTGCTTGCCCGGCGTGAGTTGCCATTGGCCGTCGGCCTTGAAGTCGCTGTAATGGCTGCCGTCGCCGAGGTCGAAATCCAGACTGCGCACCGCCGAACCCTGGGCCAGCGTCAGGCGCACTTCAGCCTGATCGCTTTGCGGCAACAGGCGCACGTGGTAATCCAGATCGACTTTCTTCGCCGCCCACACCGACGAACTCAGGGCCAGCAGCCCAACGGCCAACGCCAGCCGCAATCCCACAGCCATACACACTCCCTTGTAAAACTAACCTGCGCGGAAAATCAGATGGTCTTCCCAATCGTCCTCGGGCACGCTGCCTTCGGCGAGCATGCGCCCGGACTGGGAAATACGTTCGTGATGCACGGCATCGCGATCACCGCACACCAGATGGTGCCAGAGGGGCAAATCTTTGCCCTCGCTGACCAGGCGATAACCGCAGGTCGGCGGTAGCCATTTGAACTCATCGGCCTTGCCCGGTGTGAGCTGAATGCAGTCCGGCACGAATTCACGACGGTTGGGGTAATCGCTGCACTGGCAGGTTTTCAGGTCCAGCAGTTTGCAGGCGATGCGCGTGTAATAAACGCTGTTGTCGTCTTCATCCTCAAGCTTTTGCAGGCAGCACAGGCCACAACCGTCGCACAGCGATTCCCATTCCTCTTGATCGAGTTGATCGAGGGTTTTGCGTATCCAGAACGGTTCGACTTTGGCGGCCATGGCTCAAGCATCAACATCAGGTGGTGAAAAGGCCGCCAGTCTAGTGCCAAGGCCGTTGCGGGCCAAGCATTGGCGACTGCCGGTAGAACGCGCTTGTCAGTTTTTGCGCTGCCCAGTAGGGTTTCGCGTCGCCCCTCACTTTCAAACGTAGCAAGGAATCTATTGATGAGTGCCAATCCACGCGTTGCCGATTATGCCATCCACCCTCAATTCACCGATCGCTGGTCGCCCCGCGCCTTTACCGGCGAGGCTATCTCCGAGGAAACCCTGCTGAGCTTCTTCGAAGCCGCACGCTGGGCGCCATCGGCCTACAACTCGCAGCCTTGGCGGTTTCTCTACGCGCGCCGCGATACGCCGAACTGGGAGCGTTACCTGGGCCTGCTGAACGAGTTCAACCGCAGCTGGGCGCAACACGCCTCGGCGCTGGTGATCGTGATCTCGAAAACCACCTTCACGGCGCCCGGCGCCACTGAAGAAACCCCGGCGCTGTGGCACACCTTCGACACCGGTTCTGCCTGGGGCCATCTGGCGCTGCAAGCGAGCATCAGCGGCTGGCACACTCACGGCATGGCCGGTTTCGATCAGGAGCTGACCCGCAAGGAGCTGAACATTCCTGAAGGTTACGCACTGCACGCGGCAGTGGCGGTGGGCAAGCTGGGGGACAAGGCGACGTTGGCGGATTATCTGCAAGCCCGTGAAGAGCCGAGCCCGCGTCGTCCGTTGAGCGAGTTGGCGGCTGAAGGCGACTTCACCCTCTAAGCCACACTGCAAAACCAAAACTGTAGGAGCGAGACCGGCTTGCCGGCGATGGAGTGTCAGTCGACATCAACGTGTCTGACACTCCATCGCGAGCAGGCTCGCTCCTACAGAAGGTTTGCACAGTATTCAATGATGCAGTGGGTTCAATACCCGCGATTGAAATCCACTTCGCCGCGCAACGCTTCGCCCGCCTGATACGCCCGCAAATTCTCGACAAACAACTTCACCATCATCGTCGGCGACGTTGGTGCGGAGCTGTGGCCGGTCAGCAGCAGGCCCCAGGCCGTCCAGAACGGATGACGTTGCGGCAGCGGCTCCTGACGGCAGACGTCGATCACCGCGCCCGCCAGATGCCCTTCCTTCAAGGCTTCCACCAGATCCGCATCGACCACCGCCACGCCGCGCCCGACGTTGATGAACAACCCGGTCGGCTTGAATTGCTTGAACAGCGCCGCGTTGTACAGATCGTGGGTGCTCGGGGTGTTCGGCAGCAGATTGATCACGTAATCCACTTCACCGACCAGGCGCGGCAAGTCCGCCAGCGCTCCCACTTCGACAAACGGCGCCTGCTCGCGGGCTTCGCTGGCGATGCCATACAACTCGACGCCAAACGGCAGCAGGAACTGCGCGACGGTCTGGCCGATATCGCCGGTGCCGACGATCAAGACCTTGCGCCCCGCCAGGCTTTGGCCCTGACGACTGTCCCATTTGCGCTCGACCTGACTGACCAGCCGCGGCAGCACTTCGCGTTCGTGGCCGAGCATGTAGGTCAGCACGTATTCAGCCATGACCTGACCGAAAATCCCGACAGCGCGAGTCAGGCGATAGTGGCGCGGCAAACCGTCGGCCAGCAGCGGCGTGATCCCGGCCCACGTCGACTGCAACCATTGTGGCTGGTGACCCTGACGCAACAGGGTGGCCAGGAGGTCCGGCTGACCCAGCCAGATCGGGCAATCGGCAGCCTGACTGGCCAATTCGGCGGAGTCACCGCTGGTCAGCACTTCCAGATCAGGTGCTGCCTGACGCAACAGTTGGGCATACACAGGGTGGTCGTGTTCAGCAATCAGAACGCGCATGGTTCAAACCTTTCAAAAGCAGTGCAGACGGCCGCCGAGGGAGTATCGCTCCCTCGTTGCGGCCATCGCCAAAATCATTCCAGTTTTTCACAAAGGCTCTGAACAGAGCCTGTCTGCCGACTACATCGGGTCGTTGCGTCGCAACAACTCTTCCGGCAAGTGTTCGATGTATTCGTCTTCGGCCGGTGGCATTTGCAGGTGATAACCCTGCTTGTCGAGGTTTTCCAGGACCACGACGATGTCCTCGCGCGACAGCTTGCGCTCGGGGGTCAACACCAGATCGAAGGCGTGGATGGCTTTGCCGAAGGCCGCCATCAGTGTTTCGGGCACGCGCTCCAGTGCATCGCTCTTAAGCACATAGAGGTACATTTCGTTTCTTTTCGAGCTGCGGTAGATGGAGCAAATACGTTTCAAGGCTGTTCTCCGGCGGTGGCCAGGCTGTCGAGCAGCGCCTGGCCCATCAATTCGCGGCGCCAGCCACGCAGCGAATCAGGCAATTGGTAAGGACCATTGGGGAAGCCGCTCTTGAGCAGCGCTTCCAGGGTTTTCTTGCGCAGCATCAGTTCCGGCGCGACGTTCAGTCGCTCGGCTTCGGCCTGGCCGAGTGCACGCAACTGTTTGATCAGTGCGGCAGCATCCACCGGCAACGGTTCCGGCACGGCAGGCGGCCATTGATCTGGCGACACACTGCCAGAGCGCTTGATCAGATCAAGCAGAAATTCGCCGTCCTGACGCACGGTACGCGGGTGCATGTCTTCGATTTTCGCCAACGCCCCGAGGTTGTCCGGTTGCGTGCGCGCCAGCGGCCACAGGGAATGTTCACGGATGATGCGATTGCGCGGCAGATCACGGGCGCGAGCCTCGCGCTCACGCCAGGCGCAGAGTTCACGCAAAACGGCGAGCTGAGCGCGAGACAACTTCCAGGCCAGTTTCGCTTCGCGGTAAACCTCGTACGGGTCGACTTCACGACGCAGGTTGGCCACCAGCTCGGCGCCGTCTTCCAGGACCCAGGCGTATTTGTCGTCAGACAGCTTCGGACGAAGCTGTACGAAAACTTCCGCCAGGTGCAAGGCGTCTTCGGCGGCGTAGCTGATCTGGGTGTCGGACAACGGGCGTTGCAGCCAATCGGAACGGGTCTCGCCCTTGGGCAGGTCGATGCCGAGCACTTCCTGCACCAACCGCGAATACCCCATGGAGAAACCGAGGTTCAGGTAGGCGGCGGCCAATTGCGTGTCGAACAGCGGCGCCGGCAGGCTGCCGGTCAGGCGCAGCAACACTTCGAGGTCTTCGCTGCACGCATGGACGACTTTGACCACGGCCGGGTTTTCCAGCAACGCGGCCAGGGGTTGCCAGTTGTCGATGGTCAACGGGTCAATCAGGTAAGCGCGTACGCCATCGCCGATCTGCAGCAAACCCGCGATCGGATAAAAGGTGTCGACCCGCATGAATTCGGTGTCGAGGGCAACGTAGGGCAGCTGCTGCCACTCGGCGCAAAACCGGCCGAGGCTATCGTTGTCGCGAATCCAGTGAATATCGATGGCCACACGGCTCTCCCTTGAAGAATGGCGCGCAGTATATATCGCCCCCGGCGATTTCCGCGCCTCCACTGAATAAGAGCTTTAGCGAAAACACCTGCTTGTTAGCAAGAATTGTCTGACGGAGGGAGGTTATCTGGCCTTACGCAGCACGTAGACGCGCATCTGCGTGCAACCGGGCAGGAAATCCTGATGGCTGAGTAAACGGAACCCGGCCTGTCTGAACTCGGCTTCCACCTCGGCCTTACTGGCCAGATGCCGGGCATGAGTGCCTTGTGCATCGGGTTGCCGGCGTTTGAAATGAGCTTCGACCCGTACCGCGACAATCACGGTGTCGCGGCTGACCCGGTGGAACTCACCGAGCATGGCTGACCGATGCTCGGCGCAGGCGATGTGCTGAAACAGTTGCATGCAAAAAATGCAGTCCACCGCATTCGCCGACAAGCCGATGGCGAAAGCCGAACTCTGAAAGGTCTTGACCCGTTTCAACAGCTCTCGCGGATGATGGATCGGGGCGTGATCGAGCATGTCCTGCGACGGATCGGACGCCAGGATCACCCGGTTCGCGTGTTCGGCCAGCACCGGCCAGAAACGTCCGGCCCCGCAAGCGACGTCAAGAATCAACCCCGGCTCACCGGCCACTTTGAGCGCGTTGCGCACCAACTGCTCGTCCCGCCAGAACGCCAGGCGCCCGGCCAAACCACGTGGACGCGGCTGCATGCAGACGCGGGCGTGTTCCTGGTCATAGCGCCGGGCGAACTCAAGCTCGAAGGCGGATGGGGGTTGAGGGGACATGTGTGATTGCTCTTGTAGGAAAATCTACCGGCCGCAGGTTAGCGGCCGATACGTGAAAAAAAGGTTGTCACCCTCACTCTTTGGCCAAAACGCCGTCGATCACCGCACCACGGCAGCCTGCAAACAGGTCCAGATCCTGGTTGTAGACCTTACTGTTGACCTCCAGCAGACCGAGCATCGAATGGAACAGATTGTCCTGGCTCAGCGGCTTCTCACGGCTCAATTGCAGGCAGTGTGTGTCCACCGAGAACGACTTTTGATAGCTGTCAGAGAACCAGGCCAGCATCGCAACATGCTTCTGTTGCTCCGGCGCCAGCATGTAAGGCGTGCCATGGAGGAACAGATTGTATTCGCCCAGGGATTCGCCGTGGTCCGACAGGTAGAGCATCGCGGTATCAACTTTGTCCTGGTTGCTGCGCAACAGATCGATCAGGGTCGACAGCACGTGGTCGGTGTAAACGAGGGTGTTGTCGTAACCATTGACGATACTTTCGCGACTGCAATTATTCAGGGCATTACTTTCACACACCGGCGTAAAGCGTTCGTACTCTTTCGGGTAGCGCTTGAAATACTCCGGGCCATGACTGCCCATCTGGTGCAACACCAACACCGTGTCTTTATCCAGGGTGTCGATGAAGTGCTGCAAACCTTGCAGGAGAATTTCATCGCGGCATTCACTATTGGCGCAGAGCACCGGGTCTTTCAGGTTACTGACATCGTCGAGGGTGACGCGGTCGCACGTGCCTTTGCAGCCTGACTGGTTATCGCGCCATATCACCTCCAGGCCTGCACGCTTGAGCACATCCAGAAGGCCTTCTTCATTCTTGGCCTTGCTCGCGTTGTAGTCCTTGCGGCCCATGTTGGAAAACATGCAGGGCACCGACACGGCCGTTTCAGTACCGCAGGAATGCACATCGGTGAACGCAATCAGGCCGGCTTCTTTATCCAGTTTTGGCGTGGTGTCACGGTTATAACCCAGCACACCGAAGTTCTCGGCCCGGGCACTTTCACCGACCACCAGCACGGTCAGGGATTTGCGGCTGTGCGCTTGCCAGGCCGGATTTCTCTCGGCGTCCTCACCGATTTTAACGAAAGGCTGATGGGCCGAAGCGACTTGCTCACGCAGGTAGCTGAACGAGGCGCCGATGTAGTTACTCGGGACCACCATCAAACGCAATTCATGGTGATTGCGAAACAGTGAGGACAAGCCCTGATAGTTGACCAGTGCGACGCCACCGATCACCGCCATCGACGCAACACTTACCAGTACTTTACTGAGCAACTCACGGTGCCAGCGACGGTAATTAATTGGCGTCTTCCACAACAACCACGAAGGTAAAACCCCGAGCAGAACAATATAAACAAGTAACTTTATCGAGAGTAAGTCACGCACTTCCGTGGCATTGGTTTGCGCAAAGTTACGCAACATGCCGGTGTCGATAAGTGCACCGTATTGCCCCATGAAATACGCCACCCCGGCGCTGATCATGAAGAGTAGGGTCAAGACCGGCTTCAACAGCGGGCGGAACGCCAACAGGGTCAATACGATGTTGAAAGCAGCCAGAATCATCAAGCCAAAAGCCACACGCATGACGATGCCTTGACCGTCGAACGCGGTGATTTCAAACAAATGTTGCCAGAGCACCAAATTAAAGCCTGTCAATAAAAAGGCACTGGCAATCAACGTCACCCACTCGGGGCGAACGGCTTTGAGTTTCCACATGATAATCGGCTGTTCCTGAAAAGAAGTGCCGTCGGTCAATGTGAAAATTTCATTGACCGCGACAGCACTAATTTTAAGTAGCCAACCATCAATTTTTTGTGAAAAAGAAGCCAACGATTAGTTGGCTTAAGGCGTTTAACTAAATCTTCAGTTGTATTTGAGAATGGTTCAGGCCTGGTTCAGGTACCAACGCCAATCCTGCTCACCGACCTCGCCCATGAATTGACGATACTCGGCACGCTTCACCGCGAGGTAAACACCCAGAAATTCTCTGCCAAAGGCCTCTCGCGCCCAGCCCGAACCTTCCAGTGCGCGCAAGGTGGTCAGCCAGTCGGTGGGCAGCAGTTCCGTGGCCTGGGCGTAACCATTGCCCTCCACGGGCGCTCCCGGGTCCAGTTGTTCGCGAATGCCGCGATGGATACCCGCCAGAATCGCCGCAGCCGCCAGGTACGGGTTGGCGTCGGCGCCGCAAATGCGATGTTCGATGTGCCGCGAGAACGCCGGCCCGCCTGGCACGCGTAGACTCACGGTGCGATTGTCCACGCCCCAGGTGGCCGCCAGCGGCGCGTAACTGTTGGTCTGGAAGCGACGGTAGGAGTTGGCGTTCGGACAGAACAGCAACAACGAATCGAGCAAGGTACTGAGCATCCCGCCAACCGCCTGTTTAAGCAGCGGTGTACCGTCTGCGGCTTCGCTGGCGAACAGGTTGTTGCCGTCCTTGTCCGCGAGGCTGACGTGCATATGCATGCCCGTGCCGGCCAGGTCATCGAACGGTTTGGCCATGAAGCACGCGGTCATCCCGTGCTTGTGCGCCACGCCCTTGACCAGGCGCTTGTAGCGCACGGCTTCGTCCATCGCCTGCAAGGCGTCGGTGCGATGCTCAAGGGTGATTTCCACTTGCCCCGGCGCGTATTCGGAAATCGCCGTGCGCGCCGGAATGCCCTGCAGTTTGCAGGCGTTGTAGAGATCCGCCAGAAACGGCTCGATCTGCTCCAGCTCACGCAAACCGTAGACTTGAGTTGCGCGCGGGCGCCCGCCATCGACATCCCGCGCCGGTTGCGGCCGACCGTTGCTGTCGCGCTGCTGATCCAGCAGATAGAACTCCAGCTCCGCGGCCATCACCGGGTAATAGCCATCCGCCTGCAAGCCTTCGATCACCTTCGCCAACAGGTGCCGCGGGTCGGCGATGGTTGCCGGCATGCCCTCCTTCGGGTGCATGCTGACCTGCACCGCCGCCGTCGGAATCAATCGCCACGGCATACGCGTCAGGCTGCCGCTGATCGGGTAGGCCCGGCAATCGATATCCCCCACGTCCCAGACCAGACCGGAGTTTTCCACGTCATCGCCGTTGATGGTCAGGCCCAGAATGGTGCTCGGCAGGGGGCGACCGCTTTCGTAGACCGCCAGCAGTTCATCGCGATGCAACAACTTGCCCCGTGGCACACCGTTGTTATCGAGGATGAACAACTCAAACATCTCGATATCCGGATTCTGCTCCAGAAAAGTCAGGGCTTCTTGTTTCGTGGCGAAGGAGGTCGTGGCACAACTCATAGGAATTCTCTTGTTTCCGCGTCAGGCAAACGCGCAGGCGCTGCCGGTTTGATCCAGGCGCACAGCGCAGGACCTGTAGGAACAATCAACGGGAAAGGCAGGAATCCGGTGGGCGCGCGTGACGGCAATGCCACAACGCCCAGAAGGCGAGTTCGGAAGGAAGTGCGACTGGACAATCGTCCATAAAGAAGACCGCAGTAGACAGATGAGCAGCAGCGTCACATGGCTGGTTAAGTCGTTAAATCGGGATTTGAAGAACTTTGGTTGTGGGTTGGCTAAACAATCAACCAGCCACCCTATACCCAATGTGGCTGCCGCCACACAGATCCCTGTAGGAGCGAGCCTGCTCGCGAAGGCGGCGTGACAGTCGATATGTATGGTGACTGACACAGCGTCTTCGCGAGCAAGTCGGATCGCCGCACCGCCGCTCCCACAGGGGATCTGTGCAAGGCAGTGGTATTTGATTTTTAAATACTGCGACGGACTTTCTGATTTGCGGCTTCCAGGCCTCTCGCGCCTAATCGGGCCCTGTCATTCAAGGTCCAATCGATGGAAAACGTCCGTGCCACTTCTCGCCCTGCCTTCTGGTTGATGATCAGCATCATGCTCGTCGCCCTGAACCTGCGCCCGTCCATGGCCGCGGTCGGCCCTTTGCTCTCGGTGATTCGCGGCGACATCCCGCTGAGTTTCAGCCTGGCGTCGCTGCTGACCATGCTGCCGGTGATGGCCATGGGATTGGCGATGTTCTTCGGCCTCAGCGTCAGCCAATGGCTTGGCGAACAGCGCACGGTGGTGGTGTCGTTGCTGGTCATCGGCCTGGCGACGGTGTCGCGCCTGTTCCTCGACTCCGCGGCCGAACTGATCCTCAGCGCCGTTCTGGCAGGTGTCGGTATCGCGCTGATTCAGGCGTTGATGCCGACGCTGATCAAGTCGCGTTTCAGCGACAACGTTTCCGTGTGCATGGGCCTCTACGTCACGTCGATCATGGGTGGCGCCGCCCTCGCCGCGTCCTTCGCGCCGCTGGTGATGATGCGCACCGACAGTTGGCGGGGAGGCCTGGCGATCTGGTCGATCCTGGCATTGGCGGCGCTACTCTTCTGGCTCGGCCAACGTGCGGTGATGCCGGCAATGCCCGCTCAAGCGCAACGAAACAGGTCGTTCTTCGCCAATTCCCGCGCCTGGTTACTCGCCATCTTCTTTGGTCTGGGCACAGCGTCCTACACCTGCGTGCTGGCCTGGCTGGCGCCGTACTACATGGAAAAAGGCTGGAGCGAACAAAACGCCGGTTTGTTGTTAGGTTTCCTCACGGCCATGGAAGTACTGTCCGGCCTGGTGACGCCTGCGATCGCCAACCGCAGCCGTGACCGTCGCCTGGTGCTGGTGGTGTTGCTGGCGCTGATCATGGCCGGTTTCTGTGGGCTGATAGTGTGCCCGCAACACCTGAGTCTATTGTGGCCGTGCCTGCTGGGGCTGGGCATCGGCGGACTGTTCCCGATGAGCCTGATCGTGTCGCTGGATCATCTGGACAACCCGCAACGTGCGGGCGGGCTGACGGCTTTCGTCCAAGGCATCGGCTACCTGATCGCCGGCCTCTCGCCGCTGATTGCCGGGATCATCCGCGATCAACTCGGCAGTTTCGAATGGGCCTGGTGGTCACTCACCGGCGTCATGGCGCTGATGATGTTGATGGTCCTGCGCTTCAACCCGCGGCACTACGCCCGCCACATTCACTGACCCGGAAGCGCCCTCATGAAACACACCGGTTTCGCTGCCGCCCACATCGGAATGCTGCTCTGGGCACTGTTGATCGCTGCTTCGTTTTCCGCAGCGGCTCAGGTCAGTCAGGCCATCGATCCGGTCCTGCTGACCGGCTTGCGCCTGCTGTTTTGCGCCCTGGTGTTTTTGCCGCTGTTGCTGATCAAGGGCGACACCGCCATGACCGGACGCGGGCTATTTGGCCATGCCGTCCTCGGCCTGCTGCTGGCGGTTTATTTTGGCTCGTTGTTCGAAGCGTTGCGCTACACCAGCGCGGTCAACACCGGCACGATGTTCACGCTGGTGCCATTGCTGACCCTGCTTTTCGAAGCCGTATTGATGCCGGACAGCAGCCTGAAACAACGGGTATTGCCGATGTTGATTGCGGCCGCCGGGGCCGTGATGCTGGTGCTGAAAGGCACTGGGCCCGGCGAGTTGCCGTCGTTTTATGCGGTGTCGGTGTACGGGCTCGGTTGCCTGGCGATGGCGCTCTATTCGCCCCTGAGTCAGCGGCTGAAAACCAGCAGCCTCAAGGGTCGTGGCCCGGTAGGCATGACCTTCTGGAACATGCTGTTCGGTGCGTTGTTCCTGCTGGTGTTCTGTGGGGTCAGTGGAGGCTGGCGATCGGCATCGTTGCTGACCCTGAACGATTTTTACTGGCTGATTTACCTGGCGTTGTTCGCCACCCTGGCGACCTTCTGGTTGCTGCACCGGGCCATCGGTGTCATCGCCCCCTCCTCGGTCATTTCGTACATTTACCTGAGCACTTTGTTTATCACGCTGTTTCATTGGTTCTGGTGGCGTCAATCGCCGATGCCGCTGGAAATCGTCGGTGCGGTACTCGTAGGCATCGGCATACTGACGTTATTGATGTCCAGTCGTCGCACTGTGCATTTGGCACTGCCTCACAACTAAAAGGGAAACTTCCCACAAAGCATTCTCCTGGGACCATCGTTCCGCTAGGATCATTCGCACGAGTTTGCGCTCAGTCAGCGCAAGGATCACAGCGAGATGGAATGGATGCTGAACAGTAACTTGCTTAGAAAACTCGACATGCAGGACCTCATGGTGTTTATCGCCGTGTATGAACAAAGCAGCGTCACCGGAGTGTCCGAAACACTCTGCGTCAGTCAGTCCACCGTCAGTTACTGCCTGAAAAAGCTACGCAGCGGATTCGAAGACGAATTGTTCATCAACACCCGCGCGGGGATGCGCCCTACTTACAAAGCCAGCACCATGTACACCCACGTGCTGAAAATCCTCGACAGCATCAACCTCTGTCACGCCGGGGCACAGGCGTTCGACCCTACTCTGCAACCGGTCACCTTCAACATCTGCGCACCGGAATACTTCGAGCAGTTAATCCTGCCGCGTCTATTGAAAAGCTTTGATTTCGCCGACTTACCGGTGATGGTCAACATGCACAAGTTCGAAACCGACATCCCGGCCGAAGAACTGCGCGACGGCAGTCTCGACCTGGTGATTTGCTTCGGCCCGAACTTTCATCGCAGTCACACCGACTTCAAATCCCGCATGCTGCTGGAGGACGATCTGGTCTGCGTCTTCGATAAACGCGCCACGCCGCTGGAGCCGCGTTTAAGTCTGCAAGCCTTCACCGAACGTCGGCACGTGTTTCCTACACCCTGGACGTCGACCACCAACATGGTCGACGGCTGGCTGGCGCAGCAAGCGCAAAAACGGCAAATCGTCGCACGATCCAACAGCTACAGCGCAGCGCTGAAAATGATCACAGGCACCGACTTCATCGTTACCCTGCCCCGACGGATCCAGCATTTACTGGCCAGCGAGGCGATTTTCAATCACTGCGAAGCGCCCAACGGCTTGCCGGGTTTCACCCTCGATATGCAATGGAGTCAAGGCGCCGATCAGGACAGCGCCAATACCTGGCTGCGTGAACAAGTGGTCAGGGCCTGCACTGAACAGGCCACTGCCTGAGACTCAGTTGTTGATGGCGACTTTGCTGTAGGACTCCCGATCAATGTCGAGGATTTCTACAGCCAACTGCACCTCAACCCCCGCCGGCCATTCACACAAGTCCTGCACCACCGCCAGCAGGCTTTCGGATAACTGCTTTTTGATCTGCGGCGAGCGGCCACTCAACAACGCCAGTTTCACGTGCACAAATGCCCGCTCAGCCAATGCAGTACCGACCTTGAAGGTTTCGACCTTCACGGCTCGGCTTTTGATGTCGTATTCGGCAGCAAACTGACCGGAAGCCACCAGCGTATTGTTGAGCCGGATCAACGCCACGTCGGCGTTCAATTCAGGCAGGTTGGCAGTGTATTCCATGTGCAGGTGGGGCATGACGTGGCTCCTGAAAGTAGGCGGAAAGGTCGTACATATAACACAGAGTGGTCCTGCTCACCGGGACGGCGGCGACGCTAATCGCTCACTCATGAACGCCTCCAGTCGCGAGCGCAACCAGCGCTCGGCGGGGTCGGTATCGACGTGGCTGAGCCAGACCATCGACAGGTCAAGCGTCGGTGTCTTGAACGGAAAAGGCTCCATGAACAACTGACCGGATGCCGCCATCGCCTCGGCGGTGTAATCCGGCAGGCTGGCGATCAGATCGGTTCCGGCGAGCAAGGCTGGCAACGAACTGTATTGCGGCACGGATAACACTACGTGGCGTGTACGCCCGATCTCCGCCAGCCACTCGTCAGCGTAACCACTGATGTTGGCGGTGTGCGACACCAGCACGTGCGGACGCGAGCAATATTCATCGAGGGTCAGCGGCGTGTCGGACGCATCGGCGCGCAGAATCCTGGGCTGGATGTGCCGCAACAATTTGCGCTTGGCATTGGCCGGCAGACCCCGGGTCTGGCTGATACCCACCGTGATGTCGCCGGATGCCAGCAAATCGGGAATTCGCCAGTAATCGACATGCTGCACTACAAACACCACCTTCGGTGCTTCCTGACGCAAGGCACGCAGCAACGGCGGCAACAGGCCGAACTCGACATCGTCCGACAGCCCGATACGAAACGTCATGGTGCTGACGGTCGGGTCGAAATCATGGGTCAGGCTTAGCGCCACCGACAACGAGTCCAGCGCTGGCGACAAATACTGAATCAGCTCCTCGGCCCGGGCGGTCGGCTCCATTCGATGGCCAACCCGAATGAACAGCGGGTCGTTGAACATCGTACGCAGGCGGTTAAGCGCCGAACTGATGGTCGGCTGCCCGAGAAACAACTTCTCCGCCACACGGGTAACGTTGCGTTCGAGCATCAAGGTTTCGAACACCACCATCAGGTTGATATCCGCCTTGCGTAGTTCGTTGCGATTCATCCACTGCCCCCAATCCCCAAATCTGCTGACAGTTTAGGTAGCTGTCGCAACGGGCGTCTATGCGACTCAAGCAGTTTGCATTTGATCGGGCTGCAAGGCTGCTTGAAACGAAGCTGCCCTGATTGAGCAGCTTCACCGCTCGAGGCCTAGATTTCCTTCACTGGAGTCTGATCCTGAGTGCCCTTGATCAGGCTGATGGCATGCACGCAATCCGCCTTGTTGACGTAAGCCTCCCCGCTGGCAATCGTTTCATTGTTCCCCGCCCGTAAACGCCACCGCCATTGACCTTTGCCGGTGTGCGGGGTGCCACGGGTTTGCCTGTAAATCTCAAAGTACATTGATCGCTCCTTGCGATTGCTGATAACGGCAGGTCAGTGACCTGCGAAACCAGAGTAGATGAGGATTTTGGGCGGAGAGGTTTTGCAATGTCAGGGGATATTTCGAGGGAAAACCCTTGATTGGGGCGGCAGCCAGTAGATACGAGGGGTGGTAATTCGAGCTACGTGGTTGAGTAACTTTTCTTGTGAACGGGCGTATTTTTCTTACTTCAGCCCGTTGACGGTTCCCACGCAAAAAAACTGAACACCTTGCGGTGTCCAAACCATTGCGACTACTTGCGGCTCTGCTACCTCGCACCAAAATCGCCAAAACAAAACGACCAGAAACGAAAAAGCCCCGTAGCTTATTCAGCTACGGGGCTTTTTCTATGTAATGGCGGAGAGATAGGGATTCGAACCCTAGGTACCGGTGAAGGTACAACGGATTTCGAATCCGTCCCATTCGGCCACTCTGGCATCTCTCCAACGGCGCGCATCATAACAACACTTTTGCCGGAAGCGAACCCCCAAAGCGAAATTTTTTCCGTGCTATCAGATGCTTGCGTCGATTAAAGCGGTACGCCCAGACGATTGGCGACTTCTTCGTAGGCTTCGATGACGTCACCGAGGCCCTGACGGAAGCGGTCCTTGTCCATTTTCTTGCCGGTGGCCTTGTCCCACAGACGGCAGCCGTCCGGGCTGAACTCGTCGCCCAGGACGATGGAGCCGTCGGAGAACACGCCGAATTCAAGTTTGAAGTCGACCAGCAGCAGGCCGGCGTCGTCGAACAGTTTGCTCAGGACTTCGTTGACCTTGAGCGACAGTTCTTTCATGCGAACCAGTTGCTCGGCGGTGCCCCAACCGAACGCCACGACGTGGGATTCGTTGATGAACGGGTCACCCTTGGCGTCGTCCTTCAGGAACAGTTCGAAGGTGTAAGGGTTGAGCTTCATGCCCTCTTCGACACCCAGGCGCTTGACCAGGCTGCCGGCGGCGTAGTTACGCACGACGCACTCGACCGGGATCATGTCGAGTTTTTTCACCAGGCATTCGTTGTCGCCCAGCAGTTTGTCGAATTGAGTCGGCACGCCGGCTGCTTCGAGTTTCTGCATGATGAAGGCGTTGAACTTGTTGTTCACCATGCCTTTGCGGTCGAGCTGCTCGATGCGCTTGCCGTCGAACGCCGAGGTGTCGTTGCGAAACAGCAGGATCAAGCGGTCAGCGTCATCGGTCTTGAAAACCGATTTGGCTTTGCCGCGGTAGAGTTCTTCACGTTTTTCCATGATGGGCTCCGCTTGCTAAGTAGGTGGGCTAGGCGATGTGTCGCCAGTCGAGCCCTGAATCTTGATCGGCCAGTTGCAGCCAGTCCGGGTCGCACCCGAGGGTGTCGACAAAACATTGCCGGGCCAGCTGCGGCAGGTTGTTCTTGCTGCTCAGATGGGCCAGGACCAGGTGTTGCAGGCCTTGCCAGCCCAACTCGGACACCAGGAATGCCGCCTGGTGGTTGTTCAAATGTCCCAGTTCACCACCCACCCGCTGCTTGAGAAAGTACGGGTAGTGACCGCGAGCCAGCATGTCACGGCAATGGTTGGCCTCGATCATCAACGCATCGAGGTCACGATAGCCGTCCAGCACCTTGTTGCAGTACGAGCCCAGGTCGGTCAACAGGCCGAAGCGCCGCTCACCGTCACTGAACACATATTGCGTCGGCTCCTGTGCATCGTGGGCCACGGCAATGACGCCAATGCTCAGTGCGCCGATCTGCAGTTGCTCGCCGCCAGCCAGAAGGCCGGCCGGTTCAATCGGTTTGCGCATCCCGCGCAGGGTGCCGCGACTGAGGTAGACAGGCAGATTGTAGCGCCGAGACAGCAAACCCACGCCATGCACGTGGTCGGCATGTTCGTGGGTCACGAGTATCGCGCTCAACTGCGCCGGGTTCACACCCAGGCGCAGCAAGCGTTTTTCGGTTTCCCGCAAGGAGAAACCACAATCCACCAGCACATACGTATCAGCGCTGGCTATCAGCGTGCCGTTCCCTTGGCTACCGCTGCCGAGAACGGCAAAACGCATGTGATCAGCCCAGGTTGTCCTGAATCACGCTCAACACTTTGCGCGCCACGTCAGCCGGCGCCACGGTGTTGATGTTTTTCTCGACGGTGACCTGAACGGTATCGCCTACCTTGCTCAGGCGAACCTGATAACGCTCGGCACGGGCTTCAACTTCTTCCTTGTCCGGCTTGCTGCCGAACAAACCGCTGAGGAAACCAGGCTTCTCGTCTTTCTTCTCGGCTTTTTCGGCCAGGTTGATGTAGTACAGGCCCAGGCTGCGGTTGATGTCTTCAACGCGCCATTCGCCCTGCTCCAGCGCACGACCGACGCTCGACCAGGCACGATCCAGGTCGGTGCCGACGTTCAGAACCGGGTTGCCGCTGCCGTCTTCGCTCAGGCTGACACGGCTTGGCGCATCAAAATCACGCGAGGCCAGCATGGAGACCGAACCGCCCTTCTCCGACGTGCGGCTCATGCTTGCCAGCATGTCGTCGACCAGCGCCGCGTCCAGGCCAGTGTTGACCGAACGGTTGGTGAAGGCCACATCGGCGGTGCTGCCGGCAGGACGCTCGGCGCTGACCACATAGACTTCACTGGTGTTGCGCTGCACGCCTGGCTCGATACGGACCCGCACGCGGGTTTCGCTGTCTGCGCCGACACCGGCTGCGCTCAGGCGCTTGGCCATCGCTGCGGACAGTTCGTCGGAATGCTGCCAGGTGGTGGTGAATTCGCCGGTTTGCGGGCGCTGTTCATCCAGACGGAAACCGTTGTCCTGGAAGAACTGCACAGCCACTGGCCAGACTTCGGCTGGCGGGTTTTGGGCCAGGATCGATCTCGAATCACCGCTCTTCTGCAGCGAGTAGGCACTGGCATCGGCAGCAGCGGACAGCGGCTGTGGACGCGGCACGATGTATTCGCCCTTGACGGTGTCATCGGCCACGTTGCGCGGGATCGGCAGCAGCGGATCCAGACGCTTGGCAGTGCTGACGTCCGTTGGCAATTGCATAGGTGCAGTCTGTTGCGCTTCCAGGTAATCGCTACCACGGTCACGGAAATAACCTTCCGGGCCCCAGACCCATCCACAGCCACTGGTGCTGGAGATAATCAAGGCAAGTGCGGAAAGTCCGGCCAATCGCTTCATGCGTAGTGCTTCCTCAATTAAACCAGTACGCCGGACTGGCGCATGGCCTGCCGCAGCGGTTCGTGACAGGCAGCGCTGAGCCAGGTGAGCGGCAGACGGATACCGTCCGGCATCAAGCCCATTTCATGCAGCGCCCATTTCACGGGGATAGGGTTGGATTCGATAAACAGGGTTTTATTGAGCGGCATCAGCTTTTCGTGAATCGCGCGGGCCGTGACGGCATCGCCTTTCAGAGCAGCGTTGCACAGGTCGGCCATGTCGCGCGGGGCAACGTTGGCGGTCACCGAAATGTTGCCTTTACCGCCGAGCAGGATCAGCTCGACCGCTGTCGCGTCGTCGCCGGAAAGCACCACGAAGTCTTCGCTGACGCCGTCGATGATCGCTTTGGCACGGGCCAGGTCGCCGGTGGCTTCCTTGATGCCGATGATGTTTTTCACGGTCGACAGGCGGATCACGGTTTCGGTCAGCATGTCACACGCCGTACGGCCCGGTACGTTGTACAGGATTTGCGGAATGTCGACGGCTTCGGCGATGGCCTTGAAGTGCTGGTACAAACCTTCCTGGGTCGGCTTGTTGTAGTACGGCGTCACCAGCAGGCAAGCATCGGCGCCGGCGGTCTTAGCATTGGTGGTCAGCTCGATGGCTTCGCGGGTCGAGTTGGCGCCGGTACCGGCGATCACCGGAATGCGCCCTGCAACCTGCTTGACCACGTAACGAATCACTTCGATGTGTTCGTTCACGTCTAGCGTGGCCGATTCACCTGTCGTGCCGACCGCCACGATGGCGTGGGTGCCGTTTTGCAGGTGAAAGTCCACCAGTTTGCTCAGGCTGTCCCAGTCGAGACGACCCTGTGCATCCATGGGTGTGACCAGTGCCACCATACTGCCCGCAATCATGCAACCGCTCCTGCCGGAAAAAGAGAGCCGTAATGGTACTGGCGCCAAGATGCTTGTACAAGCGAAGTACTGCGCTGCTGCCATTCCCCTTGGCGCTGCTTTTCGCTACCCTTCAGACTTTGATCGGTACTGACAAGCTCGTACGCCGGGTTTCAGCCTCCATTTTCGGCATCACAAGCCCCGATCCAGCGTTGCCACCCTTCGCTCTTGCCTTAATGGAGCACGTTGCAACCTTCCGGCTCGGGTTTTCTGAATTCGCATCCGCAGGCTCGCCCCCGGCAATAAAAGCCCGTAGAAGTATCGACCGCTCATCGCTTTAGGAATGCTGCATGTCCACCCCCACAGTTCGCGAACAATTCCTTGTCATCAGTGCCCTCGGCGCCAACCCCATGGAGCTGACTAACGTCCTGTGCCGCGCCAGCCATGAAAACCGCTGCGCCGTGGTCACCTCTCGCCTGACCCGTCATGGCGAGTGCAGTGCGTTGATCCTCGAGATCTCCGGTAGCTGGGACGCCCTGGCGCGCCTGGAAGGCAGCCTGCCGAGCCTAGCCAAGAAGCACGCCTTCACGGTCAATGTGGTGCGCAGCGCGGCGCTGGAGAACCGTCCCCAGGCCCTGCCGTACGTTGCCTATGTCAGCTCGGCTTACCGCTCGGACATCATCAACGAGCTGTGCCAGTTCTTCATGGACCATAACGTCGAGCTGGAAAACCTGACCTGCGACACCTATCAGGCGCCGCAAACCGGCGGGACCATGCTCAACGCCACGTTCACCGTGACCTTGCCGGCTGGCGTACAGATCAGCTGGTTGCGCGACCAGTTCCTGGATTTCGCCGACGCGCTGAACCTGGATGCCCTGATCGAACCGTGGCGCCCACAAAACCCAATGTAAGGAAGCTCTCATGGCCGTTGCCATCGACCAACCGGTTGCCGACTTCGAAGCACCCGCCACCAGCGGACAGACCGTCAGCCTCGCGAGCCTTAAAGGCAAGCAAGTGGTGATCTACTTCTATCCGAAGGACAGCACGCCAGGCTGCACGACCCAGGGCCAGGGCTTTCGCGATCAGCTCGATGCCTTTAAAGCGGCTAACACCGAAGTCTTCGGCGTATCCCGCGACAGCCTGAAATCTCACGAGAACTTCAAGGCCAAGCAAGCGTTCACCTTCGAGCTGATCAGCGACAAGGAAGAGGCGCTGTGCCAGCTGTTTGATGTGATCAAGCTGAAGAAGCTTTATGGCAAGGAATACATGGGCGTTGATCGCAGCACGTTTTTGATCGACAAGAACGGTGTGCTGCGTCAGGAATGGCGCGGCGTGAAGGTGCCGGGGCATGTGGATGCTGTTTTGGCTGCCGCACAGGCATTGAACAAAGCCTGACTGTTTGGCGTCCTGTCGGACGCTTTCGCTGGCAAGCCAGCTCCTACAGTTGATCGAGCTGTCCAGACGGACGCGGCCTAATGTAGGAGCTGGCTTGCCAGCGATGAGGCCTTGCGCCTCACCGCAGAGTTCGACCGTTAAAGCAGAGGCGCCACCACCGGCTCCTTCCGAGGCCAGGCATCCAGCACCGCCTTGAACAGCGTCGCCAGCGGAATCGCAAAAAACACCCCCCAGAATCCCCACAACCCGCCAAACAACAACACCGCGCAGATGATCGCCACCGGATGCAGATTGACCGCTTCCGAGAACAGCAGCGGCACCAGCACATTGCCATCCAGCGTCTGAATAATTCCGTAGACCGCCATCAAATAGATGAACTGATCGCTCCAGCCCCACTGGAACAACGCAATCAGCAGCACCGGCACAGTCACCACCACGGCCCCGACATAGGGCACCACCACCGACACGCCTACCAGCAATGCCAACAGTGCCGCGTAGTTGAGCCCCAACACGACAAACGCGATGTAGGTCACGCCACCACAGATGAAAATCTCAATGACCTTGCCGCGAATGTAGTTGGCGATCTGCCGGTTCATTTCGTGGGCAACACGGGTGATCAGCGCGCGCTCACGAGGCAGATAACCGCGAACCCACTGGCCGATCATTTCCCGGTCCTTGAGAAAGAAGAACACCAGGATTGGCACCAGCACCAGGTAAATCATGATGTTGACCAGCAGCGGCAGGCTCGACAGCGAGAACGTCAGCGCCCATTGGCCGAACTTGCCGATCTCGCCGCGTGCCGCCTCAATGGCCTGCAACACCTGCTCGTCGGACACCAGGTGCGGATAGCGCTCGGGCAGCAGCAATAACAGTGATTGCCACTTGGCGAGCATGCCGGGCAACTCGTTGAACAAGGTGATCAACTGGTGCCAGAGCAACGGCACCACGACAATAATGAACACCAGCAAAACACCCATGAACAAGGCAAAGACCGCTCCGACGGCCACCCCGCCCGGCACCCGCAGGCGCTCAAGTGTCACCACCAATCCCTGCATCAGATACGCCAGCACCATCCCGGCGAGCACCGGCGCAAGCATGCCGCCAAGGGTGAGCACGGCGGTAAACGCCAGAAACAGCAGGACCGCCAGCACCACCGCTTCTTCATCGGAGAAATAGCGCTGAATCCAGTCGCGTAACACTTTGAACATCAATAATCCTTAGAAACGAACGCAGCAATTTTCAGGCTTTTTTCAGCCAATAGCGGTAAACACCCGCTTCATCTTCTTCGCGAAGCAGCGTATGACCGGCCAAACGGGCAAAGGTGCGGAAGTCGCGCTGCGAACCCGCATCGGTGGCGATCACCTTGAGTACTGCGCCGCTGGCCATCTTGTTGAGTTCCATCTTGGCCTTGAGCAGCGGCAACGGACAATTCAGGCCGCTGGCGTCCAGTTCGGCGTCATGGGCTACAGCGTCGGTCATTGCGTTACTCCGGGTCAGGTGGTCGAGCGGCTTAGAATATCTGGTCCGAAGCGTACTGTCCGGCTACAGTAAGGTCTTTGTCGACTAAGGCTTTGTGCATGACTTTTTTGCGCCCTACCCTGCTGACGCTCGCTTGCCTGCTCGCCTCACCGGGCTTCGCCGACGACCTGCCGTCACTCGGTGACGCCAGTTCTGCAATCGTCTCGCCACAACAGGAATATCAGTTGGGTCGCGCCTGGCTGGCGCTGCTGCGCAGTCAGGTTGACCAGCTCAATGACCCGCAGCTCAAGGACTATGTCGAGTCCAGCGTCTACCGGCTGGTTGAGACCAGCCAGGTCAATGACCGGCGCCTGGAGTTCATCCTGATCAACAGCCCGCAGCTCAACGCCTTTGCGGCGCCGGGCGGGATTGTCGGGGTCAACGGTGGCTTGTTCCTTAATGCCCAGACCGAAGGCGAATATGCCTCGGTACTCGCTCACGAACTGGCTCACTTGTCGCAGCGCCACTTTGCCCGTGGCGTCGAAGCGCAACAACGCATGCAAGTGCCGATGATGGCCGCACTGCTGGCCGGGATCGTGATTGCCGCTGCCGGTGCCGGCGATGCCGGGATCGCGGCCATTGCGGGCACGCAGGCGGCAGCGATTCAGGAACAACGACGTTTCTCGCGCCAGAACGAGCAAGAGGCCGACCGCATCGGCATCCTCAACCTGGAAAAAGCCGGTTACGACCCACGCTCGATGCCAACCATGTTCGAGCGGTTGGCTCGCCAATACCGCTTCGACGCCAAGCCACCGGAGTTCTTGCTGACTCACCCGGTGACCGAATCGCGTATCGCCGACACCCGCAACCGCGCCGAGCAGGCCAAACCCGGCGGCATTGAAGACAGCATGCGTTATCAGCTGATCCGTGCGCGAGTCCAGCTGATTTACGAAGAAACCCCTGGCCTGGGCGCCAAGCGCTTCCGCGCACAGCTGGATGAAAACCCGAAAAACGACGTTGCGCGTTATGGCCTGGCGATCGCCCAGATAAAGGGCGGCCAACTGAACGAAGCACGGGAAAATCTCAAGTTGCTGCTGGCCAAGTCGCCAAACGAGATCATCTACAACCTGGCGCAGATCGATCTGGACATCACCAACAATCGCCTGCCGGACGCCCAAACCCGGGTGGACCGGATGCTGACTCAGTATCCGGGCAACTATCCACTGAATCAGGTGCGCGTCGATTTGCTGCTCAAGCAAAACCGGGCGCCCGAAGCGGAAAAAGCGCTGGAGAACCTGCTCAAAAGCCGTCCCGATGATCCGGATGTCTGGTACATGGTGGCGGAAACCCGTGGCCTTTCAGGCAACATCATCGGCTTGCATCAGGCGCGCGCCGAGTACTTTGCGCTGGTTGGCGACTACCGCCAGGCCATTCAGCAACTGGACTTCGCCAAGCGCAAGGCCGGGACCAACTTCCCGCTGTCATCGCGTATCGACGCCCGCCAACGGGAGCTGATGGAGCAGGAGCGCATGATCAAGGACATGATGGGCTGAGGCCTTTCACCAGGCATAAAAAAACCGCCTCTTTCGAGGCGGTTTTTTATTCAGCCGACAACCGGTTTATTCAGCCAGTTTGAAGGTGATGAAGCTGGCGCGATTCTGACGCAGAACCCGCATCGATACCGAGCGGTTCTTCGGCAGCGCCTTGGCGATATCGGTGAACTCCTTGGCGGAACCAATCGCCTGATTGTTCAGGTGAGTGATGACGTCGCCTGGCTGCAAGCCGATCAGGGATGCAGGACCGTCCTGAACTTCCTTGATCACCACGCCACCTTTGAGGTCGTAGGTTTTCTTCTGTTCGTCGGTCAGCTCGACCACGGAAACACCCAGACGATTGCTGCTGCGCTCGGTGGCCGATTTTGGCAGGGCATCCAGCTCTTTACCTTCTTCAGGGATAGCGCCGACGGTCAGCTCGACATTCTGGCGCTTACCTTCACGAATCACTTCAAGGTTTGCCTTGGCACCAGCCTTCAGCGCGCCGACCAGATGCGGCAGATCGGCAGACATGACGATCGGCTGACCGTTCATGCTCAGGATCACGTCCCCCACTTGCAGGCCACCCTTGGCAGCCGGACCGTCATCCTGGATCTGCGCCACCAGTGCACCGGCCGGTTTATCAAGACCGAACGACTCGGCCAGATCCTTGCTCACTTCCTGAATCACGACGCCCAACCATCCACGGCTGACCTTGCCGCCGCTTTTCAGCTGGTTGGAAACGTCCATGGCCACATCGATCGGGATTGCGAACGACACGCCCATGAAACCACCGGAACGGGTGTAGATCTGAGAGTTGATCCCCACCACTTCGCCCGCCAGGTTGAACAGCGGACCACCAGAGTTACCCGGGTTGATCGGCACGTCGGTCTGGATGAACGGCACATAGTTTTCGTTCGGCAGGCTGCGACCGATGGCACTGACGATGCCTTGGGTCACAGTGTGGTCGAAACCGAATGGCGAGCCGATGGCCACGACCCACTGGCCAGCCTTCAGGTCCTGGGATTTACCCAGCTTCAGGACCGGCAGGTCCTTGCCTTCGATTTTCAGCAGCGCCACGTCGGAGCGTGGATCGGTGCCGACCAGTTTGGCTTTCAGCTCACTACGGTCAGCGAGACGGACGAGAATTTCGTCGGCATCGGCGATCACGTGGTTGTTGGTCAGGATGTAGCCGTCAGACGAGATGATGAAACCCGACCCCAACGACTGGGCTTCGCGCTGACGATCACCGCGCGGCGTACGCGGTTGTGGCGGCATGCCGCGCTCGAAGAACTCGCGCAACATCGGCGGCAAGCCTTCAAGGTCTGGCATCTGCTGGCTCGACACTTTGCGATCCGGCAGTTTCTGCGTGGTACTGATGTTTACCACCGCGGGCGAGGCCTGCTCGACCAGCTGCGTGAAGTCAGGCAACTCGGCCGCTTGTACAGCGACCGCCTGACCGAGCACCAGCACGGTGGCAAATATGGAGAGGTAAGACTTCAAGCGTGGTATCGACATACGGCTCCCGTTACGACGAGCATGGTTAAGCGATATGGAGCAAGGAACACCGGGAACGATACGCCGGTATTTTTGTTCCGGGAACAACAAACAAGGCCAGAGCCGAGGGGCTCTGACCTATAAAAAATTTCGGGGATATTTGCAAATTGAAATGCTCACCAAACATTTCGGTTTCAGCTCACTACTGGGTTGCAGTGGCATCGGAGCGCATGGACAGCGCAATCCGTTCAGCGGTACCTACCGGGATTTCACCGACGACGGTGACCATCATCTCGCCCTGAGGGGTGGTCAAGCGCCGGGATACAGCGACGGTTGGGCCCAACTGAGTGCGGGTATCGGTGACGGGGGCACCATTGAGCGGCTCAAGGAACACCGAAAAACGTGCGAGGCCATCGTCATACATCAGGCTGCTGACCTGGGTTTTGGTCTCGGGATCCTTGCGTGAAGTGCTGCTGGTCAGCTCAAAGCCGGCAGGCAACCAGTCCGAATGCCACGTCTGCGCAGCCTTGACGGCTGAAGCCTTGTCGCTGTCGAGGGTGATGGCTTTGCAATCCGGGCCTGCCTGCAAATCGTCGTCGGAGGGCAAATCGGAGGTATCCAGCTGCGTGAACTGGAACCGCTCCAGCAACTGCCCTTTCTCATTCAGAAGCAATGATTTGAGCGGCAGGCCGGTTTCTTTATCCAGATGCAATTCAAAACCGTAGCGATGTTGATCGCGAGGCGTCAGGGTAACGATGACTGCCGCACGTCCGGCCACACGCGACTTGCCGATGACGGCAAGGTCGTACCAATTCTTGAGCTTCTGTGGATCGAGTGTACGAGCAGCGGAGTTGGGGGAATCCCCAAGCCCTGCAATCAGAAGGCCGCTGACGCATTGAGTATGCCCATCAATGCGCACAACTTCCTGAGCCTGGCCGTCGAGCTGGAGTAAACGCTCATGGACCTTGCCATCCTGGACGCGGTGCCAGATGTTGTGGGTAGAAAAACTACCGTTTCGCTCGTAGACAAAAGTACCGTGAAAGCTTTGCTGCTGCTCGGCCTGGCCAAGACGGGTCAACCAGTCTTGTGCCTCATCGGCATGGGCTGGAACAATGAACCAGCCACTAAGCAGAAGCGAAAGTAGAGGTATGGCGCGCATGATCCTCCTTAACGGTTTTCCAGGCTCGCTGCACGAGCGTAAGGCAGAGCGCTCTCAGTACCTTTCAGTGCAGCCTGTTGAGCATGTTGGCGCAAGTAGCCTGGCAAACGCTGATCGTGCCAGCCCGGCTGAGCTTGCAATACGCCGTTGGCCATAGGACCAGTGGCTTCCGAGCTCTCATTATAGCCTGCCAAAACAGCTGGACCCTTGACCTGAGGAACGGCCAGACCCGGTTGAGTGGAGTGCTGAGCCAACTCGACACCCGCGATCTCGTCCTGGTTGTACAGACGAACACCTGCCAACACGGCGACGGTAACCGAAGCGGCTACAGCGAGGCGACCCAGGCTGCGCCATGGACCACGGGAGACTTTCGCCGGTACGGCTTCATCAGCCAGCGCAGCAGAAACGGCCGCTGCAATGTCCAGACGTGGAAGCAGCAGATCCTTGTGCATCACTGCCCGAGCGATTTGATAACGAGCCCATGTTTCACGGGTTTCAACATCGTCAAAGGCATTCAATACCCGACGCAATTCCAGTTCGTCCGCTTCGTTATCCATCACTGCGGACAGCGATTCCTGCAGGGCTTCACGACTCATGGCGTTCCTCTCTTGGCTGTCGCCGCTGTCTCAGTTTTCCTGCAACAACGGCTGCAGGGCTTTATCGATGGCCTCCCGAGCGCGGAAAATCCGGGAGCGCACGGTACCCACCGGACACTGCATGACTGCCGCAATGTCCTCGTAACTCAGACCATCAAACTCACGTAAAGTTAAAGCCGTACGCAAATCTTCCGGCAGTTGCTGAATGGTTCGATGGACGGTGCCTTCGATCTCATCCCGCAGCAATGCACGCTCAGGCGACTCGAGATCCTTGAGGCCATGATCGCCATCGTAGAACTCTGCATCTTCGGAACTGACATCGCTATCCGGCGGCCGACGGCCGCGTGAAACCAGATAGTTTTTCGCCGTGTTGATGGCGATGCGGTAAAGCCACGTGTAAAACGCGCTGTCCCCGCGAAAATTTCCAAGTGCACGGTACGCCTTGATAAAGGCTTCTTGTGCCACATCCTGGGCTTCATGGGTGTCGTGCACGAAACGCACGATCAACCCGAGAATTTTGTGCTGGTATTTCAGCACTAGCAGATCGAAAGCTCGCTTGTCGCCGCGCTGAACGCGTTCGACCAGCTGCTGATCCTCTTCCTGGGTTAGCATGAACTCTCCTCGATAAGCTCGGAGGAAGCTTGCATAACTAAACGACCAGACTTGCAAACATAGACTCGGGCTTTTCGCAAAAGTTCTCCCCCTCCAAGCAAGTTTCCTGCGGGCTCTGATTTGGCACGCACGAAAAGCGCAGCTCGGCATAACCCGGCTGCGCGAATAATCTTGTCATCGGATTCGCCGGCAAGGATCAAACCGCAATCCTGCATTGAAGCCGACACTGTCCCTTGATTCAGGCAACGGTCTATTGATCTTGGGCCTTTGGCAAAAGTTCCAAATATTTATAGCTGCGCAAGACCGACATTGTGCAACCGTGAATGGAAAAAGACTGTTAAATCGACGATACAGTCTTCTTGTCGCCGAACCGGTCGAAAAATCATCCGACGAAGCGTCAAGTCTTTTCCGTCACAGTAGTTTCACAATGCCATGTGACCTCGGCTATTGTGCCGCTCCCCCCCTCTATATACTAGTGCGCTGTGTGGCCGCCTTGACTCGCCGTTCCGGGAGTCATGCGCCAACCCCGACCCGGGTCGCTTTGAGCGGAATCCTGAAATGAGCCAACAGTTTCAACACGATGTTCTGGTGATTGGCAGCGGTGCTGCCGGTTTGAGCCTTGCGCTGACCTTGCCCGATCATTTGCGCATTGCCGTACTGAGCAAAGGCGACCTCGCCAATGGCTCGACCTTCTGGGCCCAGGGCGGTGTCGCTGCCGTGCTGGATGACACCGATACCGTTGAATCCCATGTCGATGACACCCTGAATGCCGGCGGTGGCCTGTGCCACGAAGACGCCGTGCGCTTCACCGTCGAGCACAGCAAAGAGGCCATTCAATGGCTGATCGATCAAGGCGTGCCGTTCACCCGCGATGAACAATCCGGCACCGAAGATGGCGGTTTCGAGTTTCACCTGACCCGCGAAGGCGGTCACAGCCATCGGCGCATCATTCACGCCGCCGATGCCACCGGCGCAGCGATTTTCAGAACCCTGCTCGACAAAGCCAGACAACGGCCCAACATCGAGTTGCTGGAACAGCGGGTCGCCGTCGATCTGATCACCGAGAAGCGCCTGGGCCTTGAAGGCGACCGCTGCCTCGGCGCCTACGTGCTCAACCGCGGCACCGGGGAAGTCGACACCTACGGCGCACGCTTCGTGATCCTCGCGTCCGGCGGTGCAGCCAAGGTCTACCTCTATACCAGCAACCCCGACGGCGCCTGCGGTGATGGCATTGCCATGGCCTGGCGTTCGGGCTGCCGGGTGGCGAACCTGGAGTTCAACCAGTTTCACCCGACGTGCCTGTATCACCCGCAAGCCAAAAGCTTCCTGATCACCGAAGCCCTGCGCGGCGAAGGTGCACACCTGAAACTGCCCAATGGCGAACGTTTCATGCAGCGTTTCGACCCGCGCGCCGAACTGGCGCCACGGGACATCGTCGCCCGGGCCATCGACCATGAGATGAAGCGCCTGGGTGTCGATTGCGTTTACCTGGACATCAGTCACAAGCCGGAAGCGTTCATCAAGACGCACTTCCCGACGGTGTACGAGCGCTGCCTGGAGTTTTCCATCGACATCACCAAGCAACCGATTCCGGTGGTTCCCGCAGCGCACTACACCTGCGGCGGCGTGATGGTCGATCAGCAGGGCCGCACCGACGTGCCGGGGCTGTATGCAATTGGCGAAACCAGTTTCACTGGCCTGCACGGCGCCAACCGCATGGCCAGCAACTCGCTGCTGGAATGTTTCGTTTACGCACGCTCGGCGGCAGAAGACATTCTTGAGCAACTGCCGCAGGTTTCGATTCCGGTCGCCCTGCCCGTCTGGGATGCCAGCCAGGTCACCGACTCGGATGAAGACGTGATCATTGCGCACAACTGGGATGAACTGCGGCGATTCATGTGGGACTACGTCGGCATCGTGCGCACCAACAAGCGCCTGCAACGTGCGCAGCACCGCGTGCGGCTGTTGCTGGACGAAATCGACGAGTTCTACAGTAACTACAAGGTCAGCCGGGATTTGATCGAGCTGCGTAACCTGGCCCAAGTGGCGGAACTGATGATTCAGTCAGCCATGGAACGCAAGGAAAGTCGCGGCCTGCATTACACCCTCGACTACCCGAACCTGCTGCCGGAGGCGCTGGACACTATTCTGGTGCCGCCCACCTACGCCGACTGAACGTGAGCCGAACCCGCAGGCGTCGGTGCACATCCGCCGCCTGCGAATCCCTGGGCACACAGATCGCCCGGACCCGCCGCTCGCCCTGCAGGCGAAAACGCAGGACGACGACCAGCGGCAGCGCGAGGCTGTCCGGCCGTAGCTGAACCGCCTGCCAACCCGCCGCCTGATTCCACAACTGCCAGCCATCCGCATCGCGACGCAAGCCGCGAAACGCCTGTGGGTGTGTCAGTAAAATCTGGCGTGGCAATGCCCAAACGCAATGAGCCAGGCAGCAAAAAGCGCCGAGCAAGCTGGCCCAGACCGGTATGGCAAGCAGAAACAACGCACCCAGCGCGAACAGCTGGGCCAACAGATACGCCGCCAGCAACTGCCGTGAGGCATGCCAGCGGCATTCGAACGCATTACTTGGGCTGGACACGATCCAGGATCATGCGAACCATGCGCTGCAGCTCCGGATCTTCCGACTCGGCGCGTTCCATGAACCAGCCGAACATGTCCTGATCTTCGCATTCGAGCAGCTTGCGGTAGCAATCGCGGTCGACATCATTGAGGTGCGGGTAGACCTCTTTCACGAACGGCACCAGCAACACGTCAAGTTCAAGCATGCCGCGGCGGCTGTGCCAGTAGAGGCGATTCAGTTCAACATCTTCGACCATGGAGCGCTCCTCAAATAGGCGGCAAGTATACAGCCCCGGACACCATCGAACAGTCGGCTTTGGTCGGGCACTGTCGACCTTTTGTGAACTACCCATTTCATGGGCGCCCCCTTATGATGTCCCCCAGACTCTTTTACCCTGCGATCTCCCATGGCCGATTCTGCTTTTTTCTGCACCCTGTCTCACGAAGGCGTTCTCGCGGTCCGCGGCGCGGATGCCAGCAAATTTCTGCAAGGCCAACTGACCTGCAACCTCAACTACCTGAGCGACACCCAGGCCAGCCTCGGCGCGCGCTGCACCCAGAAAGGCCGGATGCAATCGAGCTTCCGCATTCTGCTGCAAGGTGATGGCGTGCTCATGGCCATGGCCACCGAGCTGCTGGAGCCGCAACTGGCGGACTTGAAGAAGTACGCGGTGTTCTCCAAATCGAAATTGACCGATGAAAGCGCTGCCTGGGTCCGCTTCGGCGTTGACCATGGCGATGCCGCCCTGATCGGCCTGGGTCTCGAACTGCCGGCGGACACCGACAGCGTGGCGCGCAATGACGGGCTGATCGCCATCCGCGTTTCACCGGACCGCGCCGAACTCTGGGTTGCCGCCGATCAGGCCGACGTCATCAAGGGCCGGTTATCTGCTTTGCTGACCGAGGGCGATCTCAATCAATGGCTGCTGGGCCAGGTCCGCGCGGGGATCGGCCAGGTGATGCCGGGCACACGCGAATTGTTCATTCCGCAGATGCTCAATCTGCAGGCCGTCGGCGGCGTGAGCTTCAAGAAAGGTTGCTACACCGGCCAGGAAATCGTTGCGCGGATGCAGTACCTGGGCAAACTCAAGCGCCGCTTGTATCGTCTGAAGCTGGACGCCAGTGCATTGCCTGAACCCGGCACGCCCTTGTTTTCCCCGACACACGGCAGTTCCATCGGCGAAGTGGTGATTGCCGCACACGCCGGACAAAACATTGAACTCCTGGCCGTCTTGCAAGCCGAAGCGGCGGAAGGTGGCGAAGTCCATCTGGGCGCGATCGAAGGGCCGCCCCTGCATCTGCTTGACTTGCCTTATGAACTGGATCGCGATCGCGAGATCCAGCGTTAACAGCAGTACTTGTTGCAACACCCTAGAGAAAAGAAATGAGCGATTTGGCGGATAAGGTCCAACAGGATTTGGTTGAGGCCATCGATAACGATGACCTGGTTCTGCCAACGTTGCCGGAAGTGGCCCTGCAGATTCGCAAGGCCGCTGAAGACCCGGAAATAAGTGTCAGCACCCTGAGTAAAGTGATTGGCCGTGATACGGCGCTGTCGGCGCGCCTGATCAAAGTGGTCAATAGCCCGCTGCTGCGCGCGACCCAGGAAGTCACTGACTTGCATACGGCAATTACGCGCCTGGGCGTCAATTACAGCAGCAACCTGGCCATCGGTCTGGTCATGGAGCAGATTTTCCATGCGCGCTCTGACGTGGTGGAGAAAAAGATGCGCGATGTCTGGCGCAAAAGCCTGGAAATCGCCGGGGTCAGCTACGCGCTGTGCCGCAGTTACACGCAGCTCAAGCCCGATCAGGCGGCGCTGGGCGGGCTGGTGCATCAGATTGGTGTACTGCCGATCCTGACGTACGCCGAAGACCACTACGAGCTGCTGTCGGACCCGGTCAGCCTGAACCATGTGATCGACCACATTCACCCGCTGCTCGGCGACAAACTGCTCAGGGTCTGGGAGTTTCCGGAAATGCTGGTACAGGTGCCGGGGCTGTATCTGGACTTCAAGCGCGAGTCCGAGCGCGTCGACTATGTGGATCTGGTGCAAGTGGCCAGTTTGTATTGCCACAAGGACACCGACCACCCCATCGCCCGTATCGACCCGCTCGGCGTGCCGGCCTTCAAGAAGCTGGGAATCGATCCGGAGAATGAGTCGATGTGCAGGGATCTGGAAGAATCGCGGTCGATGTTTTACTAGCCGAAACCGTATCGCACCCATCGCGAGCAGGCTCGCTCCCACACTGGATCGATGCAGCACCATAGATCCCTGTGGGAGCGAGCCTGCTCGCGATGGGGTCAGCCCTAACAGCGCAAAACTACCCCGCGATAAAACTCACCCGCACCTTCAACCCCGCCTGCTCGCCATCGTGCAGGCTGATCTGCGCCAGATGCGCGCGGCAGATCTCGCCGACAATCGCCAACCCCAACCCAGACCCGGCCACCTGCTGGTTGCGCCGATAGAAGCGCTCGAACACCCGATCACGCTCTTCCAGCGGAATCCCCGGCCCGTCATCCTCGACCTCCAGCACCGCCGGTGCCGAGACCCGCAGGATCACGTTGCCGCCGGGCGGCGTATGGGCCAGCGCGTTGTCCACCAGATTGCTCAACAGCTCGTTCAGCAGCGTCGGCTCACCGCGCAGCCACACCGGTTCGTCGGCTTCCAGCGCCAGCGCCACGCCGCGGGCATGGGCCAGCGGCGCCATCGCCATGCCCAGTTCCCGGGCCAGCTGACTCAGATCGAGCAGTTGTGCACCGCCCTCGGCAATCGCCCGGGCACCGTTTTCGACACGCGCCAGCGACAGCAATTGGTTGGCCAGATGGGTCAAACGATCCGTACCTTGCGCTGCCGTTTCCAGCGTGTTGCGCCAGGTTTCGGGTTCGCCCGAACGCAGGCCGAGTTCAAGTCGCGCCTTGAGCGCCGCCAGCGGCGTGCGCAGTTCATGCGCAGCATCGGCAATGAACTGCGCCTGACGTTCGAACTGCCCGCGCAGACGCTCGGTAAAGTGATTGAGCGCACGCACCAACGGCCACAATTCTCGCTGCACCTCCACCAGCGGCAGCGGCCGCAAGTCATCGGACTGGCGCTCTTCCACCGCCGTGCGCAAGCGTTCCAATGGACGCAACGCCGCACTCACCGCAAACCACACCATCAGCAACGCGCCGACCGCCAACATGCCCAGCCGCAACAACGTGTCTGCCGCCAGGCTACGGGCCATGCTGACGCGTGCCTCGTCGGTTTCCGCCACGCGAATTTCCGCCATGCCGTTCATGTTCGGTTCGCTCACGGGCTTGAGCAGGCTGACCACCCGCACGTTCTGCCCTCGATACGTCGCGTTGTAGAAACGGGCAAGCGCCGGATAGTCATCGGTGCGCGGCGTTCCCGGTGGTGGAGCGGGAAGGTTTTCGTAGCCGGAAATCAGGTTCTGGTGAATGTCGTTGACCAGGTAAAAAATTCGCCCGGCACTGTCGTAGGCAAACGTATCCAGCGCCACGTAAGGCACATCGGCACTGAGCGTTCCGTCACGCTGGGACACCCCGGCGGCGATGGTTCGCGCCGAAGCCAGCAAGGTCCGGTCATATGCGGTATCGGCGGCTTCGCGACCATTCCAGTACGCGCTCAATCCACTGGCCAGCATCAACACCACCAGCAACAGCGCGAGGTTCCACAGCAACCGCCAGCGCAGGCTGCTGGGCTTATGCATCGCGGCTTTCCAGCAAATAGCCAAGACCGCGGAACGTCACGATGGCGACCGGTTGGCCGTCGAGTTTCTTGCGCAAGCGGTGGACGTAGATTTCGATGGCGTCGGGGCTGGCTTCTTCGTCAAGACCAAACACCTGGGCGGCCAGTTGTTCCTTGCTCATCACCCGACCGGGACGCGCAATCAGCGCTTCGAGCACCGCTTGTTCGCGGGAGGTCAGGGTCAGCAATTCGTCGCCGAGGGTGAAGCGTCGGGTGTCCAGATCGTAAGCCAGCACGCCGCAGGTCTGCTGACGTTCGCCGCCGAGCACACTGCGACGCAGCAAGGCTTTGACCCGGGCTTCGAGCTCGGTCAGTTCGAACGGTTTGGCCAGGTAATCGTCAGCGCCGAGGTTCAAGCCATGCACGCGATCCTTGACGTCGCTGCGAGCGGTCAGCATCAGCACCGGCAGGTTCTTGCCCCGGGCCCGCAAGCGCGCCAGCACCTCGAAGCCATCCATGCGCGGCAGGCCGACATCGAGGATCGCCATGGCGTATTCCTCGCTGCTCAGCGCCAGGTCGGCGGCCACGCCGTCGTGCAGCACATCCACGGTCAGCCCGGTGCTCTTGAGCGCCTGGGCGACACTGTCGGCGAGTTGCAGATGGTCTTCGACGAGCAGAACACGCATGGATCTTTACCTCATTCAGGGATGTTCGACGCCATTCTTTGGCGCGGAGTTTACAGCCGCATCCGCCGCTGTGAAGCCCGAAAACCGTGAAAGTCCGCTGAAAGGTTAGTGAAAGGTTCGACCGTTAGAGTCGGCCCACGGATGGTTTCGACTGAAAGCCATCGGTCGTGCTTTGAAATGTAGCTCCCGAAAAACGCCTCGATGCGTTTTCGCCAATAAGAACAATAACGAGGTACTTCGCCATGCTGTCCACACAGCTCCAGGTTTGCCCGCCTCATCTCTTTTTTCAATTCCCGTCGTTTACGTTTGTCAGCGCCATCAACGGCTGCGCGACGCGAAACTGCCGCACCTGAAACATCCCCAAAAACAACAACTCCCGTGGAGACAACAATGAATCGATCACTGCGCCGTTTCGCCCTCGCCGCCAGCTGCATGCTGTTTGCCGGCCAACTGATGGCCGAGCCCAAGCGCCCGGAATGCATCGCCCCGGCCTCGCCCGGCGGCGGTTTCGACCTGACCTGCAAACTGGCGCAAAGCGCGCTGATGAACGAGAAACTGCTGAGCAAACCGATGCGCGTGACCTACATGCCCGGCGGTGTCGGCGCAGTGGCGTACAACGCGGTGGTCGCTCAACGTCCGGCCGACGCCGGCACGCTCGTGGCGTGGTCCAGCGGTTCATTGCTGAACCTGGCCCAGGGCAAGTTCGGTCGCTTCGATGAAACCAACGTGCGCTGGCTGGCAGCGGTTGGCACCAGCTACGGCGCTATCGCGGTGAAAAGCGATTCGCCTTACAAGACCCTCGACGATCTCGTTCAGGCGCTGAAGAAAGATCCAAGCAAAGTGGTGATCGGTTCCGGCGGCACCGTCGGCAGCCAGGACTGGATGCAAACCGCGTTGATCGCCAAGGCCGCCGGGATCAACCCGCGCGATCTGCGTTACGTCGCCCTCGAAGGTGGCGGCGAAATCGCCACCGCTCTGCTAGGCGGCCACATCCAGGTCGGCAGCACCGACATCTCCGACTCCATGCCGCACATCCAGAGCGGCGACATGCGTCTGCTGGCGGTGTTCTCCGAGAAGCGCCTGGACGAGCCGGAAATGAAAGACATTCCGACCGCCAAAGAGCAAGGCTACGACATCGTCTGGCCAGTGGTTCGCGGTTTCTACCTCGGGCCAAAAGTCAGCGATGAAGACTACGCCTGGTGGAAAGACTCCTTCGACAAACTGCTGGCTTCCGATGATTTCGCCAAGCTACGCGATCAGCGTGAACTCTTTCCGTTCGCCATGACCGGCCCGGAACTGGACACCTACGTGAAGAAGCAGGTCGCGGACTACAAAGTGCTGGCCAAAGAGTTCGGCCTGATTCAGTGATCGCCTCTGTCTAGCGGCTGCGGCCCCGCACTGCGGGGTCGCGGCACAGGAGTTCCCCATGCTCGTACAACGCATTTTCGCATCGGTGCTGCTGCTGGCCTGCGCCAGCCTGGTGCTGATGGCCTGGCCCTACCAGGCGCCTTTTTCCTACGAACCGATCGGCCCTCGCGCCTTCCCCTTGCTGATGCTGGGGCTGATGGGAATGGGCCTGATCTACATGGTGTTTCGCCCGTCCCCGATCAAACACTCCGAAGAAGACCCGCCGCTGGATCGTGAAACCCTCCACAAGATCGGCCGCTGCGTGGTGCTGCTGCTGGTGTTCGCCGGCCTGTTCGAACCGTTGGGCTTCATCCTCAGCAGCATTTTGATCGGCATTCCGATGGCGCGCCTGTACGGCGGACGCTGGTTGCCAAGCGCAGTGATCATCAGCCTGATGAGCATCGGTCTGTACCTGCTGTTCGACAAAGTGATGGACGTGCCGCTGCCTCTGGGTCTGCTCGACGTTCTGGAGAACTGAAATGGATACGCTTGGTTATTTGAGTCACGGCTTCGGCGTCGCACTGACCCCTTACAACCTGGTCACCGCACTCAGCGGTACGCTGATCGGCACCGTCGTCGGCCTGCTGCCCGGCCTCGGCCCGATCAACGGCGTGGCGTTGCTGATCCCGATTGCATTCGCCCTCGGGCTGCCACCAGAGTCGGCGCTGATCCTGCTGGCCGCTGTTTATCTGGGTTGCGAGTACGGCGGCCGGATCAGTTCGATCCTGCTGAACATTCCGGGCGAAGCGTCCACCGTCATGACCACCCTCGACGGCTACCCGATGGCCCGTCAAGGCATGGCCGGTGTCGCGCTGTCGCTGTCGGCGTGGAGTTCGTTCATCGGCGCCTTTATTGCCACGTGCGGGATGGTGGTGTTCGCGCCGATCCTGGCGAAATGGGCGATTGCCTTCGGTCCGGCGGAATATTTCGTCCTGATGGTGTTCGCGATTGTCTGCCTCGGCGGCATGGCCGGTGATCGACCGCTGAAGACCTTTATCGCGGCGCTGATCGGCCTGTTCCTGTCGACCGTCGGCATCGACGCCAACAGCGGTGTCTACCGCTTCACCGGCGACAACATCCACCTCACCGACGGCATTCAGTTCGTGGTGTTGGTGCTGGGCCTGTTCTCCATCAGCGAGATCCTGTTGCTGCTGGAAAAAACCCACCGCGGCCAGGAAGCGTTCAAAGCCACCGGCCGCATGATGTTCAACTTCAAGGAAGCTGCGTCGGTGTTCTGGGTGAACATGCGGTGCGGTGTGCTGGGTTTCATCATGGGCGTTTTGCCTGGCGCCGGTGCAACACTTGCCAGCGCCGTGGCCTACATGACCGAGAAACGTATCGCTGGCCCAAGCGGCAAATTCGGACAGGGCGACAAGCGCGGTCTGGCCGCTCCGGAAACCGCCATCGGTGCTGAAGCCTGCGGCGCGCTGGTGCCGATGCTGACCCTGGGCGTTCCCGGTTCGGGCACGACGGCGGTGATGATCGGTGCGTTGTCGCTGTACAACATCACGCCGGGCCCACTGTTGTTCCAACAGCAACCGGACATCGTCTGGGGCCTGATCGCATCGTTGTTTATCGCCAACATCATGCTGGTGATCCTCAACATTCCGATGATCCGCATCTTCACCCGCATCCTCGCCGTACCGAACTGGGCGCTGGTGCCAATGATCGCGATCATTACCGCCATCGGCGTGTTCGCGGTGCATGCCACCACCTTCGACCTGTTCCTGATGATCGGCATTGGCATCTTCGGCTACATTCTGCGCAAGCTGGATTTCCCGTTGTCGCCGGTTTTGCTGGGTTTCATTCTCGGAGGTTTGATGGAACAGAATCTGCGCCGCGCACTGTCGATCTCCAACGGTTCGCTGGAGATTCTCTGGTCGAGCGGGATCACGCTGGGTGTCTGGGCGCTGATCGTGGTGATGTTGCTGGTGCCGATCCTGCGGATCTGGCGCAAACGTTCGGTCGCTCGTCGCGCGGTCGCCGATGTCTGATCGAACACCCTTCAAGGCCTGGTGGGGTACGCCGCTGGTCGGCGCGCTGGGCGGTTACCTGGCCAGCCAGATCGGCTGGGG
>NZ_AKJI01000161.1:0-41352 GCF_000282415.1 Pseudomonas sp. GM60 | reverse complement strand
GCCGGCCTCTAAATTGCGAAGCATGCACTATCCCGGTGCACAACGGCAGTCTTGATTATTTCAGGCTGCCAGAGAGGAATTGTTGCAAACGCTCGGACTGTGGATTGACCAGCACCTCACGCGGGTTGCCGCTTTCTTCGACGACACCTTTGTGCAGGAACACCAGCTGGTTCGACACTTCACGGGCGAAGCCCATTTCGTGGGTCACCACCACCATGGTCCGGCCTTCCTGGGCCAGGGCCTGCATCACCTTCAGCACGTCGCCGACCAGTTCCGGGTCGAGGGCCGAGGTCGGTTCGTCGAACAGCATCACCTCAGGTTCCATCGCCAGTGCACGGGCAATCGCCACGCGCTGCTGCTCGCCGCCGGACATGTGGCCAGGGTAAGCGTCTTTACGATGCGCCACGCCGACCTTGTTCAGGTAGTGCTCGGCTTTCTCGCGGGCTTCGGCCTTGGACATGCCGAGCACGTGGACCGGCGCTTCCATGATGTTTTCCATCGCGGTCATGTGCGACCACAGGTTGAAGTGCTGGAACACCATCGACAGACGCGAACGCATGCGTTGCAGCTGTTTCGGGTCAGCGGCTTTCAGCGCGCCGTCCTTGTTGGCAACCAGTTTCAGCTCTTCGTTGTTGAGCAGGATCTTGCCCGCGTGCGGCTGCTCCAGCAGGTTGATGCAGCGCAGGAAGGTACTTTTGCCGGAGCCACTGGAGCCGATGATGCTGATCACATCGCCAGCCGCCGCTTTCAGGGACACGCCCTTGAGCACTTCGTGACTGCCATAGCGTTTATGCAGGTCTTGGACTTCAAGTTTGTACATGCGGTCGGTTCTCACAAAAACAGTCAGTCAGTCGTTGAGCAAGCGCCCGTGACGCAGCGCTTCGCGCCCCGCCACCTTGGCCAGCCAGAAACCGGGTTGGGCATAACGCAGCCGTTCAATGGCAAACAGCACCCCGGACGTACCAGCACACACCGTGCTGACCCGATCCGATAACGGATCGATCACTTCAAAAATCTCGTCGCCGGCTTCGATCCACTCACCGGGTTTACGCAGAAAACTGATCACGCCCGGATGCGGCGCGAACAGCAATTCGGTGCCTTCGAACGGCATGCCTTCACACGCGTCCTGCGCAGGTTTCGGCCATTCGCCGCTGATCAAGCCTTGCTCGGCGAGGAACGCGAGAATGCCTTCTGCGTAAGCCTCGGCGTCAGCGCGAGCGGTATCGGCCTGCCCCCCTAATTCAATAGTAGTCGCCAGACAGGCCAGTGGAATCTGTGCGTCCGGGAACTGTCGGGACAGACGCAACCATGGCAGCGAGCAGGCTTCGTCGAAGGAGCTGCCGCCGGAATCTTCTGCCAGCAAGCCCACTTTCACATTCAGGTGCGCGGCGAGCGAACGCCATTGCGGCCAGTGTTGCGGCAACGCGTACATGTGCAGTGCGGCTTCGGCATCGCAGTGCAAATCGAGCACCACATCGGCAGTGCAGGCATGGCTGAGCAACACGCGCTGCATGCCTTGCAACTGGCTGCTCGCCTTCGGCAATGCCGCCAGGTGATCGCTCATGGCCTGACGGATCAAGCGGATGTTGGCGTGCGGATCGTCACCCAGATGCCCTTCGAGTTGGGCGGCCACTGGCGCGCTCAGTTCGACGAAATCGCGGTTGAAGTTCTTGCCGCTGCCCGCCTCGAAACGCCCTTGATGACTGCCTTGCAACAGCTGACCAAGACCCAGTGGGTTGGCCACCGGCACCAGTTCGACCACACCGTTGAGCAGGCCTTGGGCTTCGAGTTCGGTCAGGCGCTTTTTCAGCTCCCAGGCCGTGCGCATGCCCGGCAATTCATCGGCGTGGAGGCTGGCCTGGATGTAGGCCTTGCGCTCGCCGCTACCGAAGCGGAACACCGAAATCTGGCGTTCGCTACCGAGGTGGCTCCACGGCAATGAATGATCGATGCGTTCCATATCAGTGCTTCCGCGGGGCCAGGTAGCCCAGCCAGCGGCGCTCGGCCAGTTTGAACAGCTTCACCAGAATGAAGGTCAGGCACAGGTAGAACACACCCGCGGTGATGTACGCTTCGAACGGCAAGTAGAACTGAGCATTGACCGTGCGCGCGGCACCGGTGATGTCGATCAGGGTCACGATGGACGCCAGACTGGTGGTCTGCAGCATCATGATCACTTCGTTGCTGTACTGCGGCAGCGCCCGGCGCAGGGCCGATGGCAGCAGAATCCGCTTGTACATCTTGAAGCGCGACATGCCCATGGCCTTGGCCGCTTCGATCTCACCGTTCGGCGTAGCGCGAAGGCTGCCGGCGATAATTTCTGCGGTGTAGGCGCTGGTGTTGATCGCGAAAGCCAGGCACGCACAGAACGTCGCGCTGGACAGCCACGGCCACAGGAAGCTTTCCCGCACCGCCTGGAATTGCGCCAGACCGTAGTAGATCAAAAACAGCTGCACCAGCATCGGCGTGCCGCGGATCACGTAGGTGAAGAGCCAGGCAGTCATGTTGACGGCCGCGTTCTTCGAGACGCGCATCAGCCCCAGCGGCAAGGCCGCCAGCAGACCGAAAAACAGCGACAGCGCGAGCAATTTGAGGGTGGTCACCAGGCCGCCGAGGTACAGCGGCAGGGCCTCCCAAATGACGTTGTAGTCGAAGATCATAGATCAGCCGCCCTTACGCCTACCGAGTAGCGCTTCTCAAGGTGACGCAATGCCAGCAACGAGACACTGGTGATCACCAGGTACATCGCGGCCACTGCGAGGAAGAAGGTGAAAGGCTCGCGGGTGGCATCTGCCGCCTGCTTGGCCTTGAACATCATGTCTTGCAGACCCACCACCGAAATCAGAGCGGTGGCCTTGGTCAGTACCAGCCAGTTGTTGGTGAAGCCCGGAATCGCCAGGCGAATCATCTGCGGCACCAACACCCGGAAGAACACCTGAAAACTGCTCATGCCGTACGCCATACCGGCTTCGGCCTGCCCCTTCGGAATCGCCATGAAGGCGCCACGGAAGGTTTCCGACAGGTACGCACCGAAGATGAAACCCAGGGTGCCGATACCGGCGGCCAACGGGTTCAGGTCGATGTAATCGTCATAGCCGAGCATCGGTGCGACGCGGTTGAGCAGGTCCTGACCGCCGTAGAAAATCAGCAGGATCAGTACCAGATCGGGAATCCCGCGGATCACCGTGGAATACAGATCGCCCAGCCAGGCCAGCCAACGCACCGGCGACAGACGCAGCGCAACGCCGATCAGCCCCAGGACGATGGCCAGGGCCATGGACGACAAGGCGAGCTGAAGCGTCAGCCATGCGCCATCGAGGATGACAGCCCCGTAGCCTTTCAACATGATTCAGATCCTCGAAAGTTGGGATGAAAAAATGGCGCAAACCTCAGAGATCCTGCTGCTTGCGCCATTCGGACTTGTCGCCGGGACGTGTTACTTGCCGTAGATGTCGAAGTCGAAGTACTTGTCCTGGATCTGCTTGTACTTGCCGTTCTCGCGAATGGCAGTGATCGCGGTGTTGACCTTGTCTTTCAGCGCATCACCCTTGCGAACAGCAATACCTACGCCGTCGCCGAAGTATTTGACGTCGGTGAAGGCCGGGCCCACGAAAGCAAAACCTTTGCCGGCGTCGGTTTTCAGGAAACCGTCATTCAGCAGCGTAGCGTCTGCCACGGTGCCGTCGAGGCGACCGGCAGCGACGTCGAGGTAAATTTCGTTCTGCGAACCGTACGGCTTGACCTCGGCACCCAGCGGGGCCAGGACTTCGCGGGCGAAACGCTCGTGGATCGAACCACGCTGCACGCCGATGTTCTTGCCCTTCAGCTCGGTCAGGCCTTCGCTGACTTGAGTGCCGGCCTTCATGACCAGGCGAGCCGGGGTGTTGTAGTACTTGTTGGTGAAGTCCACGGACTTCTTGCGGTCTTCAGTGATCGACATCGACGACAGGATGGCGTCGATCTTGCGCACTTTGAGTGCCGGGATCAGACCGTCGAACTCTTGCTCGACCCAGACGCACTTGACCTTCATCTCTTCGCACAGTGCGTTGCCGATGTCGTAGTCGAAACCAACGATGCTGCCGTCCGGTGCTTTGGAAGCAAACGGAGGGTAAGCCGCTTCGATGCCAATTTTCAGAGGCTTTTCATCGGCGAAGGTTGGCAGGGACAGCACGGACAGTGCCAGGGCGCCAAGCAGCACGAGTTTCTTCATCTTGGGACTCCATCGGTAAAGGGCTAAAACGGCAGAGTGAGCAACAGCCCATTATGCGAATGAGTAAAACCGGAAAGCGGTTGCTGCGTCCTGGGAAACCGGCGTTGTTTTCAACGCGAGCAACGACGAGCGAGTGATCGGCATTCTAACGACAGGCCCGAAGCCGATATTTCTTCAATGCGACAACAAATTACAGAAGCACCGAGAAAGCCGTTTGGGCACGTTGACAGCCTTGCAATTTCATGCAAGAGCAAAAGACAGTGAACCGATCTATATTGCAAATTGCGGGCCTATTATTCGCAAAGCCTTCTAATCCGGCAAGCGCAGCGTGGGTTCTTATTTTTTTGCGGGGTTGAAATGCATTGATGCGGGGTTATGGCGTTTCGCAATGCCCCGTATCGGCGCAGGCGGTTACACATTCAGTTACTTGAAGGGTCGTGGGTAACAGTGGGAAATGGACTACGGGGGAAGCCGATAATTATTGGCTGGTGTTTATGGGGGTGTCTGATAGATAGCCTTCGCGAGCAAGCCCGCTCCCACATTGGATCTCCAGCGAACGTGGGATTTGTGCCCGACTCAAACCCACTGTGGGAGCGGGCTTGCTCGCGAAGGGGCCAGCCCAGCCAACACAAAACCTTCAGCCAATAAAAAGCCCCGCCAGACTCAACACCTGGCAGGGCTTCGATAACGCCAAACGCTACTTAAGCAACATTCATCGTCTTGTGCGTATCAATCAAATGCTGCACCACACCCGGATCCGCCAGGGTCGAGATATCCCCCAACCCATCATACTCAGCGGTCGCAATCTTGCGCAGAATCCGGCGCATGATCTTGCCCGAACGCGTCTTCGGCAGCCCCGGCGCCCACTGGATCACATCCGGCGAAGCAATCGGGCCGATCTCTTTACGCACCCAGTTCTTCAGCTCCAGACGCAATTGCTCGCTCGTCTCTTCACCAGCGATCAATGTGACGTAGACATAAATGCCCTGCCCCTTGATGTCGTGCGGCACACCGACCACGGCTGCTTCAGCGACTTTCGGGTGCGCAACCATCGCGCTCTCGATCTCGGCGGTGCCCATGCGGTGGCCGGACACGTTGAGCACGTCGTCCACACGGCCGGTGATCCAGTAGTAGCCGTCCTCGTCACGACGCGCACCGTCGCCGGTGAAGTACATGCCGCGGAAGGTCTTGAAGTAAGTGTCGACGAAACGGTCATGGTCGCCATACAACGTGCGCGCCTGGCCTGGCCACGAATCGAGGATCACCAGGTTGCCCTCGGCGACGCCTTCGATGATGTTGCCCAGGTTGTCCACCAGCGCCGGCACCACGCCGAAGAATGGACGTGCAGCCGAACCCGGTTTCAGCGCGTGAGCGCCTGGCAACGGGCTCATCATGTTGCCGCCGGTTTCGGTCTGCCACCAGGTATCGACGATCGGGCAACGGGATTGACCGACGTTTTTGTAGTACCAGTCCCACGCTTCCGGGTTGATCGGCTCACCGACCGAACCCAGCAGACGCAAGCTGCTGCCGTCAGCACCTTCAACAGCCGCCTTGCCCGACGCCATCATCGCGCGGATCGCAGTTGGCGCGGTGTAGAGGATGTTGACCTTGTGCTTGTCGACGATCTTCGCCACCCGAGTGATGTCCGGGTAGTTCGGCACGCCTTCGAACAGCAGCGTGGTCGCGCCGTTGGCCAGCGGGCCGTAGACGATGTAACTGTGGCCGGTGACCCAGCCGACGTCGGCGGTGCACCAGTAGATTTCGCCCGGGCGGTAGTCGAACACGCGCTCGTGGGTCATGGCCGCGTACAGCAAGTAACCGCCGGTGGTGTGCTGCACGCCCTTCGGCTTGCCGGTGGAACCGGAGGTGTAAAGGATGAACAGCGCTTCTTCGGCGCCCATCTCTTTCGGCGCGCAGACACTGCCCGCCACTTTCATCAGGTCTTCAAACCAGATGTCGCGATGCTGGTTCCACTTGATGTCGCCACCGGTGCGTTTGCACACGATGACTTTCTGGATGCTGCTGGTTTCCGGGTTGGTCAGCGCGTCGTCGACGTTGGACTTGAGCGGGATTTTCTTGCCGGCACGAATGCCTTCGTCCGCAGTGATCACCACTTTCGAGCGGCAGTCGATGATGCGACCGGCCAGGGCTTCCGGCGAGAAACCACCGAACACCACCGAGTGAATCGCGCCGATCCGGGTGCAGGCCAGCATGGCGACCACGGCTTCGGGGATCATCGGCATATAGATAGTCACCACGTCGCCGCGATGCACATCCTGGCCGCGCAAGGCGTTGGCGAACTTGCAGACTTGTTCGTGCAGCTCGCGGTAGGTGATGTTGCGGCTTTCGGAAGGGTCATCCCCTTCCCAAATGATCGCGACTTGATCGCCGCGCTCGGCCAGATGACGGTCGAGGCAGTTGTAGGAAACGTTCAGGGTGCCATCGGCGAACCATTTGATGTCGACATGGTGATCGTCGAAGGACGTCTGCTTCACCGTGGTGAAAGGCTTGATCCAGTCGAGGCGCTTGGCTTGCTCGCGCCAGAAACCGTCAGGGTTGACGACCGACTGCTGGTACATGGCTTTGTAGGTTGCCTCGTCGGTCAGCGTGTTGGCCGCTACCTCGGGACGAACGGGATACAGAGAAGCCGCACTCATCTTTCTTACCTCGGTGGAATAGTTGTTTTTGTATGGCCCTGTTGTAGCCCGGGCCGGGCCTATAGAACCATTCGACGATGGTAGTAACAAGCCCCTACAAATTATCGTGATAAGCCCTCCCAGACATACAAAACCCCTGTAGGAGCCGGCTTGCTGGCGATGGTCGTCAACGATAACGCGCCAATCCTGACACCCCGTGGCGCTCTCGGGTTTATCGCCAGCAGGCTGGCTCCTACAAGGTGATGATCGTTCCGCCAACAGGTTATTCGGTGATTGTTACGAAATCTGTCAAAGGTGTTTATCAAAACCCCACCTATATGAATGCCAGCCCCACGCCTAAAATCCACCTCGCCAACAAGGCAAACCCTGATTAACCAAGTTGCAGCCCCCACGAAGGCAGTTAATCAAAAACCCGGTAACCAAGTTCCACACGCAACCCCAAAAAGGTTGCGTGACCCCACTCGACCTCTAAAAGGTAAAACTGAAATGAAAGCTTTATTAGTTCTGGCCCTCTCCAGCCTGTGCGCAACCGCCATGGCAGACGAGGTCCCGACTGATGTCGCCCAGCAACAACCGGTCATCGAGGAATACACTTACTCCACTCACCTCGATATCGCCAAAGTTGTCTCCATGAGTGAAATCCCCAATGTGTGCGAAGTTGTCCCCATGAAAATGGAATACGACGACTCCAAAGGCCAACGCCACATTCTGCGCTACAGCATCATGGGTAACGGCTGCTCCAACGGCTAACTCCCCGCACTCCCCTAAACGGTTCGACCCAATGCCCGATCATCACACCGACCTGTAGGAGCCAGCTTGCTGGCGAAAGCAGTCGACGCAATGTTCCAGGCAGTCAAAGCGCCGAACCGTATAGATCGATTTATACGATAGATTTAAGCATTTATTTGCGCTTTTTAATCGAATCCATCGGCGTAGTATGAATTCCACACCAAGGCACACAACGCCAACGAACCTGGAGCAACGACCATGAAAACCAAACTGATCCTCGCCCTGACCCTGTCTGTACTGGCCGCCAACACCTTCGCCGCCGACGGTTACGACCGCACGGGCTCGGCCTCTTTCACCACCGAAGCCGCTGTCGCTTCTGACGGTTACGACCACACCGGCTCGGCCAAAGTCGCCGCCGATGGTGCCGATCACGTCGGTGCAGGCAAACTCGCTTCCGATGGCTTCGATCACACCGGCGCCGCCAAAGTCGCTGCCGATGGTGCCGACCATGTCGGTGCAGGCAAACTCGCCGCCGATGGCGCAGACCACGTCGGTGCAGGCAAACTCGCCGCCGATGGCGCAGACCACGTCGGTGCCGCTCGCCTGAGCTGATCATCGAGCGTGACTGACAGCCCGACTTCGGTCGGGCTTAGTTGTGTCTGAGGCCAGCGAAAACCGACTCAAAACACAAGATGTAGTGAAAAACCCGATTTTCTGGCTATTTTTTGAACAAAAAAGTAGCACGTCAAAATTTAAGAAAAAAAATCTGCACCCGCGATCTCCAGCCAAAGCCCTATAAACCCTCGCTCCGACCGAAAAACCCTCCTTCTCGACCGCTCCATGCGCGGATTCGCCCCACCACGGCCGCAAAAATTTCCCTATAATGCCGCCTTAAACGGGCCTGCAATATTCCCTTACAGGGATGACAGCCAGTCCGAAGCCCAGGCCGACGTCGTCAACGACTGCAGCGCCATCAGCGGCTCTCGGAACCCCGTACAAAATTATGTTTATTTGCCTGCGTGTACCGCTGCAAAAAACGCTATCAAACGCGGCCAGACCGGTCGTGTGAAAAACCAACCAATCAGTTTTCACACGGGCATCTGGCCCTCACGCAGGAGACGACACGTCATGCTGAGCTGGGACGAATTCGACAAAGAAGACAGCGGCGAGACCGTGGTAAAAGGCGCCAACGCCGGCCACGCGACTGAAGCCAACATGGACCGCCTCGACACCGCCGGTGGTGTTGCCGCTCAAGAAGCTCGCGCTGTAACCGCGTCCGACTCCGCCGCCATCGCTCGCGCCAAGGCAGCCCTCGACAACCTCGACATCGCCGAAGGCCTCGCCGAACTCGAAGGCGCCTCCGCCCGTGTCGCCGTTGACGAAAAGCGCATGATCAACTGCCGCGCCGACCTCAACCAACTCGTACCTTTCAAGTACGACTGGGCCTGGCAGAAGTATCTGGACGGTTGCGCAAACCACTGGATGCCGCAAGAAGTCAACATGACCGCCGACATCGCCCTCTGGAAAGACCCGGAAGGCCTGACCGACGACGAGCGCCGCATCGTGATGCGCAACCTCGGCTTCTTCTCCACCGCCGACTCCCTGGTTGCCAACAACCTGGTCCTGGCCGTGTACCGCCTGATCACCAACCCGGAATGCCGCCAGTACATCCTGCGCCAGGCTTTCGAAGAAGCGATCCACACCCACGCCTACCAGTACTGCATCGAATCGCTGGCCATGGATGAAGGCGAAATCTTCAACATGTACCACGAGATCCCATCGGTCGCGAAAAAAGCCACCTGGGGCCTGAAGTACACCCGTTCGATCTCCGATCCGAAGTTCGAAACCGGCACCGTCGAAACCGACAAAGAACTGCTGCGCAACCTGATCGCCTACTACTGCGTTCTGGAAGGCATCTTCTTCTACTGCGGCTTCACCCAGATCCTCTCCATGGGCCGCCGCAACAAAATGACCGGCGTCGCCGAGCAGTTCCAGTACATCCTGCGCGACGAATCCATGCACCTGAACTTCGGCATCGACGTGATCAACCAGATCAAAATCGAAAACCCGCATTTGTGGGATGCCGAGATGAAGGAAGAGGCTTCGCAGATGATTCTGCAGGGGACTCAGCTGGAGATTGAATATGCTCGGGATACCATGCCTCGTGGGGTGCTGGGCATGAATGCGGCGATGATGGAGGACTATCTGAAGTTCATCGCGAATCGTCGTTTGTCGCAGATTGGGTTGAAGGAAGAGTATCCGGGGACGACTAACCCGTTCCCTTGGATGAGCGAGATTATGGACTTGAAGAAAGAGAAGAATTTCTTTGAGACTCGGGTTATTGAGTACCAAACCGGTGGCGCGCTTAGCTGGGATTGATTCTTGGGTTCGCTCAAAGTCGCTAATGCATGAAACCTTCTCACTAAATGTGAAACGGCTTCACCAAAAAGGCTGCCAAATGGCAGCCTTTTTGGTTTGTAATCCGCAGATCCCTAAGTGCCTCATACCCCTCAGAAGCTGTAGCAATTCTCTCCAATTGGTAGACTGCTGAGATTAGGTGCCCATGACGCACCTGTCGTGCCTAAAAGGAATTCATCTTCAATGTCCGCCCTTCAATCCCTGCTCAACACCTACCGATCTACATCTGTCACTGAACGCGAAAAAGGCACCTACTTCGAAGAGTTGATCTGCGCCTACCTGCGCAACGAGGCCACCTATCGCGACCTCTATGACAAGGTGTGGATGTACTCCGATTGGGCGAAGGAGCAAGGGCTGCACAGTCGCGACACCGGCATCGACCTGGTGGCACGTACCCAGGGCACCAGCGAATTCCATGCCATCCAGTGCAAGCTGTACGCTGAGGACTACCGCGTCCAGAAGAAGGACATCGACAGTTTCTTCACTGCCTCGGGCAAAACTCCGTTTACTCACCGGATCATCGTTGCCACTACCAATAACTGGAGCGAACACGCCGAAGACGCCTTGCAGGACCAGCAGCTTTCGATCAACAAGATCGACATGCAAGCGTTGGAAGACAGCCAAATCGACTGGGCCAAATACCAGCCCAAGCAGGCTGTTGCTTTAAAGTCACGCAAGCAGCTTCGGGACCACCAGAAAACCGCACTGAATGCTGTTGCAGCGGGTCTCAAAAATGCCGAGCGCGGCAAGCTGATCATGGCCTGCGGTACCGGAAAGACATTCACCAGCCTGAAAATTGCCGAACAGCAGGCCGGCAAGGGCATGCGCGTGTTGTTCCTAGTGCCCAGTTTGTCGCTGCTGTCACAAACCCTTACCGAATGGACGCAGGAAAGCGAGACTCCGCTCCACAGCTTCGCCGTTTGCTCTGACAGCGATGTAGGCAAGAAGCGCAAGGCCGGTGATGATGCCCCGCAAGTCTTCGCCCACGAACTGCGCTACCCAGCCACTACCAAGGCAGATCGCCTCGCGGCGGAAATGCTCAAGCGCCACGATGCCGAGCACATGAGCGTGGTGTTCTCTACCTATCACTCCATCGACGTGATCAGCCGCGCCCAGCACGAGCATGGCCTGGCAACATTTGATCTGATCATCTGTGACGAAGCCCACCGCACGACCGGCGCCACCTTTGACGACGATGACGAAAGCACCTTCGTGCGCGTTCACGACGCTAACTACATCCATGCTGCCAAACGCCTATACATGACTGCCACACCGCGTATCTACGGTGACAACGCAAAGGTCAAGGCCGAGTCCGGCGAAGTCACCCTTTGCTCGATGGATGATGAAACGCTGTACGGCAAAGAGCTGTTCGTCATCAACTTCTCCGAGGCTGTCCAACGCGGCCTGCTTACTGACTATAAGGTGCTGGTACTCACCGTCGAAGAGAGCGCTATCAGTCGTCGCCTCCAGGACTTGCTGAAGGACGAAAACAACCAGCTCAAAGTGGACGACGCCGCCAAGATCGTCGGCTGCTGGAAAGCGCTGGCTAAACAAGGCCTGACTGAGCAGTTGGTGGGTGACGGCGAGCCCATGAGGCGGGCTGTCGCGTTCTGCCAGGTCATCTCGCCCAACTACAAGGGCACGAAGCACAAGGTCAGCTCGATCAACATCGCAAGCATGTTCCAGTCTGTGGTGGAGGCTTACCAGGAGTCCGAAGAGATTGACGAAGCCTCGCGTATCGTCTGCGAGGCCGAACACGTCGATGGCGGCATGAATGCCAGCCAGAAAGAGGCCAAGCTCAACTGGCTCAAGGAAGAATCCCCGGCCAACACCTGCCGCATCCTCAGCAACGTTCGCTGCCTGTCGGAGGGCGTGGACGTGCCGGCGCTGGACGCCGTGCTCTTCCTCACCCCGCGCAACTCCCAGGTGGACGTGGTGCAATCCGTAGGCAGGGTGATGCGCAACGCACCGGGCAAGAAGCGCGGCTATGTCGTATTGCCGGTAGTTATTCCGGCTGGCATGGAGCCTCACGAAGCGCTCAATGACAACCAGACCTATAAGGTCGTCTGGCAAGTGCTCCAGGCGCTTCGCTCCCACGACGACAGCTTCGACGCCATGGTCAACAAGCTCGATCTGATTGGCTCTGACCCGCGAAAGATGGAAGTCATCGCTATCACCGACAAGGCCGACAAGAAGGCGAAGAAAGCCAGCGGCACGAGCAACGGCCAGGCCGGTAAAGGTCAGTACGGCATTGGCGAGAAGCGCCCGAAACACGATGCCGAAGGCCAGATGACTCAGCAGGCGGAGCTGACCTATGAAGTAGGTGAAATAGAAAAGGCTATCTACGCCAAGATCGTCGAGAAGTGCGGCAACCGCCAGCACTGGGAAGACTGGGCCAACGACATCGCGAAAATCGCCCGCACCCATATCGACCGCATCCAAGGCATCTTAGAAAACTCGGCCAACACCCAGGAAAAGGCCGCTTTCAAGGCCTTTGCCGCCGAGTTACGTGATGACCTCAACGACAGCATCAGCGATGGCGATATTGTCGAAATGCTCGCCCAGCACCTGATAACCAAACCGGTGTTCGATGCGCTGTTCGATGAATACAGCTTTGCCAGCCATAATCCCATGTCGAAGGCCATGCAAGGAGTGCTGGACGCGCTCCATGAGCACCATCTGGCTAAGGAAGCCGACACTCTGGAGAAGTTCTACGCCAGCGTGCGTCAACGCGCTGCCGGCATCAACAACGCCCAGGGCAAGCAGAAGATCATCGTCGAGCTGTATGACAAGTTCTTTGCCAATGCTTTTCCTAGAATGCGAGACAAACTAGGTATCGTCTACACACCGGTCGAAGTGGTGGACTTCATTCTCCATAGCGTCAATCACCTGTTGCAACAGGAATTCGGCCAGACCTTGGGCAGCAAGGGAGTACACATCATTGACCCGTTTACCGGCACCGGAACCTTCGTCACTCGTCTGATTCAGTCAGGCCTGATCAAGCCGGAAGAGCTACCGCACAAGTACAAGTACGAAATCCACGCCAACGAACTGGTTCTGCTCGCCTACTACATTGCCGCCATCAATATCGAAGCGGCCTATCACGGCGAAGTGATCGACGAGTACACGCCGTTTGAAGGTATATGTCTGACCGACACCTTTCAGATGTATGAAAAGGACGATCTGGTAGACGCGCTACTGGTGGACAACAGCGCCCGACGCAAGCGACAGAAGGACTTGGACATTAGGGTGATTGTGGGCAATCCTCCGTACTCAGTGGGACAAGAAGATGCTAATGATAATAATCAGAACGTTATCTATCCTTCTTTAGATAGCCGTATAAGAACTACGTACGCAGCTCGCTCCAATCTAACGATGGTTCGATCTTTATACGATAGTTACATCCGCGCTATTCGCTGGGCCTCTGATCGCATTGGCGATGCGGGCATCATTGGTTTTGTTACCAATGCCGGCTGGGTGGAGGCTAATACCGCAGACGGCTTACGCAAGTGTTTGGTGGATGAATTTTCCAACCTCTATGTGTTCCATCTGCGAGGCAACCAACGGACTAGCGGTGAGACCTCGCGCAAAGAAGGCGGCAAAATTTTCGGAAGTGGTAGCCGCGCCCCCATTGCTATCTCGCTACTGGTCAAGAACCCCGATGCTGCAACGCAAGGGCAGATATATTTCCACGATATTGGCGACTACCTCAGCCGCGAAGAAAAGCTGGAAAAAGTCGCCGCCTTTGCAAGTGTTGCGGGCATCAAGGATTGGCAAACTATCACACCTGATGCACACGGCGATTGGCTCAAGCAGCGCGATGATAGCTTCGGCGAGTTCATCGTGTTGGGTGACAAAAAAGGAGGAGGTATAGCTGTTTTTGATGAGTATTCGCGGGGGCCTCAAACAGGTCGAGATGCATGGAGCTATAACTGCTCAAAAAGCAGCTTATCGAAGAATATTGACTTCATGATCGGAAATTTCAATAACGAGGTAGATAGGTTTGCTACATCGCATGGAGCTAAAGACAAGAAAGCTAGGGAAAAACTAGCATCAAATTTTGTCAATAATGATTCCACCAAAATTAGCTGGACACCTAACTTGCTAAATGACGTGGTGCAAGGGGTGAAGCGAGAGTTCAATCCGGAAAGCAAAGTAGTAGCGCTGTATAGGCCATTTTTTAAAGTGTGGCTTTACAACGAAAAAGCGCTTATGTGGAGTCGGTATCAGATGCACCGAGTCTTCCCCTACGCTCGGAAAGAAAACGTGGCAATCTGTATTCCAGGACGCGGCGGAGACAAGGGGTTTTCTGCACTTGTAACCAACCACATACATGATTTGAACTTGGCCCCCGGAATGGGTGGATATCAGTGCTTCCCCCTCTATCGCTACGACGAAGCCCCCCAAACCGCACCCGACGATTTGTTTGCCGAAAAAGATGGGGTGGGCCTGCGCCGCCGCGACGCCATCACTGACGCCGGCTTGGCCTACTTCCAGGCCGCTTACACCGGCGAGCAGATCAGCAAGGAAGACCTGTTCTACTACGTCTACGGCATATTCCATTCGCCAGACTACCGTAAACGCTTTGCAGACAACCTGAGCAAAGAGCTTCCACGTATTCCGGCGGTGAAGAGGGCTACCGATTTCTGGGCTTTCAGCAATGCTGGCCGCGCTCTGGCTGACCTTCATCTCAACTACGAAACCGTCGAGCCCTACCCGCTGAACGTCGAGGCTAAGGGCACGCTCACCGATGCTGATTACCACGTGGAGAAGATGAAGTTCGCCAAAAAGGGCGACAAAACCACCGTCATCTACAACCACCGGATCACCCTCAAGGGCATCCCTGAGACGGCGTGGGACTACGAGGTCAACGGCAAGTCCGCGCTAGATTGGGTGATGGAGCGCCAGGCCGTGCGAACCGACAAAGCCAGTGGCATTGTCAACGACGCCAATGACTGGGCCATCGAAAGCATGAACAACCCCAAATACCCACTGGAGCTGTTCCTGCGCGTGATCACCGTCAGCCTAGAAACCATCAAGATCGTGAGGGCACTGCCACCCCTCGATATCGCCTAACAATGGGTGACGACATGGCCCCTTTCTAGCGAAGGGCCATGTCGATCTGGGTTAACGCATCAACAATTCCTCGGACTGTTCCACGATCAAACTCGAAGCGCTCATCCTCATGAGTGCCCGAATTCAAATATGCCCATTCGGGAGAGGCTCCATTAATGCCTAATAGCTGAGTGAGTGCAGCGAGCATCTGTTCCTTTCGAGCATGCACAAACTGAGGCTTTGCCAGAATGGCCTTAAGTTGCTCACACAGATTCCTCAGCTCAGGCTTTGCTCCAGGAGCCCGATAAGTCAACTTGACGGGGTCGGGTGCTAGTTTTGATATCCACTTCCAAAGCTGCTTCGAGAGTGACTCTAAAGCTCGACGAGACTGAGACAGTGCATCTCGGCTGTTTTGGCGGGCCAAATACTCTTGTGCGCTCAATACATAGTTTTTCGTCGGGGGCTGCGTGTCTACCAATGGATGGTGATCCCCATCATGGGGGAGTAACTCATAGTAAGCACAGTCCGTCTTGACCCTCTCTGCCCCCAAGCCTTGTTGGATGGTTTTGATAAACTCCTGGCCGTGGCAGGTCAGGATCACCTGTTTTTCACCAAGCCAACCATCCTCGAAGATTGTTCTCCAAATTCCGTCACGGTGGTCGTCGTCAATCGCGTTTACGGCGTCATCAAAAATCAGTACTGGGCTATTTTGCTTGATATTTTTAGCTACCAAAAGTGCAAGGCCAAGGCAGCGTATGTGGCCTTCACTAAGGATGTGTAAAGCATCTCTCCGGACAAGCGGGCTATCACAGAAAGCTAACTCGATCTTCCCTTCAGGTGCAGTTGGCAGCCAGAGCTGAGCCAATTTATCCTCATGTCTATCTTCACGGTTGAACGCGTTGTATAGATCTTTCGTGGTTTCACCGAGGTCGGCTAGCAGGGTTCCTGGAAGATCTCCAAGGTAACGCCTGAGCATCGGAACCAAGGAGTCGTATGCCCTTTTTATTCGATGCTGAAGCTCGACTCTAGGACGCTCGTGCGCCACCTCAAGGATCAGCTCTCGGTTGTCTGCCTCAAATTTTTCTATGAGTTCATGGGCAGCGTTAAGCTCAGCTTTCCAGGCCGTTTTTCTTCCTTCTAGGCCTAAGATCAAGCGATCAATTTCCTCCAGGCGAACCCTCTCCTCAGCGAAGGCTGTCCGACTCAGTAAATCCTTTGCAGCTCGCTCGTCCTGCTGCTCTATCGTGGAAGCCACCTCCAAGATTTTGCACCACAAGACTCCGTCCGCAGGACCTATAGTCTCCCACCAGCGCTGGTTTATTTGGCCCAGTTGCGGGACCTGGACACCTGCTGGCTGAAGGCTCGCACTGATCTTCGTTAACAGGTTGTGAAATGCTGTTGCAGCTGCTGCAAGCGAATCTTCAATCGTCTTAATCTCTCCTTGGAGCTTAGCCAGCTCCCCAAGACTAACGAGCCCCTCCTTGGCTTTTTCGTAAGGATCATGAAGCACTATGTGATCACCATATAAGGGGGTATCACAAGCTGGGCAGCGATCAGGCATTTGCTCTTGGAGGGCTTCAACAGCGGTAAAAAGCTGTTGAAATGAAACTTCGCTGCTGCGAGAAGCCAGCTTTTCCTGCCTACCTAGCAGCTCTTTATCGTTGACCGATAGTGTGTGTAATGCACTATTGAGGTCAGCTTGCGTGACGCCAAGTGTAGGTAGAAGGGGCTGCTCAAGGGTCTTTCTGATTTCCTCCAACCTTCCTGGCTTTTCTGGGGAACCAATGAATGCTCTCAGCTCATCATAGGAAATAGGCTCGGGAAACATGGCACAAACGGCATGCTCTTCCCCTCGATAAGCGGCCTCTCCCACGACCTCTGCCGCAACAGACTCCTCAGCCGTGCGGAGGGCTAATCTAGCAATGGCAAGTTGCTGGGACTTAACCCCGAGCAAATCCAGCTGGGGGTCTAATTCATCGCTGAATCCTCTGACAAATTCGGCAAACTGATCGATACCAAACAACGTTGCAATTAGCTTTGTTTTCTCAGCTGTAGTACGTGACGCCAGGCGTGAAAAAGCATCAATCCGATTTTTCTCAACGAAGCAGAATCGGTATTCCTCCTCATTAGGAGGCACAGGTACTGCGTGTCCCTCGGCACTTAGCACTGTTAAAGAAGGTCGTGCGTAGGTCCCCGCCCAAGCATTTCTGAAATAAGCATCACCTTGAATTCGCTTGACATCCGCCTCACTAACTTCTCCAAGCAGAGAAAGTTCCAGGGCCTCGCAAAAGCTACTTTTGCCTGCTCCGTTGGCCCCATAGATCAAGGTAATTTGTTTTTGAAGCTCAAAGGTCTCGCTGAGTTTAAAGCCCCGAAAAGGGCCAACCTGCAACTGATGAAGCCTTGTCCATTGACGCTCATCTGCGAGATGGGCAGCTTCATGCTCATCAAGCTCAATAGAAGTCTGCCCCCATAGATCAGTCGCAAAGGGCGCAAGGATTTTCGAACGCTTACGCGCGGCCGTCCCAGCAGGAACCAGTTCGTGTAGTTTCTGAAAAATGATATTGGCTAGACGTTTGACATCATTCTCTGGAGCTTGCCCAGCCAGCCAAGTTATGAAGCGCTCGTATTCCTTTAGCACAGTGGACATGACTCCCTCCTCACCTACGCCTTCATATCGAACTGTGCTTCAAGCACACTTTGCGCTGTATAGCACATAATCAGGAGAACAATCATGACTCGGAATTCACAAAAACGTCGCCCTCCCCGATGACCAGCGAAGCACCAGCCCGAATCCATTTCAACGAGGCAAAAGGGAATGAGGGCTAGGTATCCAAAGACGGTTTTTACAGCGAGGGGCGACTCGTGCTTCTAAACAGAACAAACGTTTACTAGGAAAAGGCGGGACTTCCGTCCCCATGATATGTAAACAGTCGGCCTTTGGGCACGAAATTCCCACGCAGCAAAGCTTCAATCAGCGCCAAAAAGAATTTTGCTGAACCGTCTTGTTCATTTATCTAGATCCAACATCCTTCGACCTGACGAACAACATCGTAAACCAGCTTTTTTTGCGTAAACCTATCCGGTTTACGCAAAATAGCTGGTTTACGATTCAGAGCATTACTCAAAACCCCGTATATTGCTCAACCTCTGAACTCGGCACTACCTCATGACCTAGCTAAACTTAATTACCTCTTCCTCAACTAAACGTTTACGCTGAAAAACTAGATTTTTACCACAAAATACCGACATGCAGCCTACCCTCTCTGCTATCCAAACCAAAACATTCCATAATTTCGGCCACAAACATAATTGCATATTATTAATTTTGAAAGGTGCGATCAAGTTTCGTAGCTATCGCCGCGCAGCAAGCAACTAGCACGCTCTGCCACTAGAATTTTACAAAATTTCATAATATGCTATAAGACATCTTAAGGATTATCTATCTAGACGGAAGCCCCATGAACATTAATACAATTATCACATGTGATACATGTCAAGCAGTAACTCATTGTCGTCTAGGGATGTCTAATCGAAAATTTCAACCTTTATCTTTTCTCTGCGAGGGGTGTGGTGTACCCATTGAAATTGACATTAAAGATATGTCATTCAGCGATTTACGTAACGCGACAGAGATGAAATTCGACAGAGGATCCTTCGAAGATCAAGCTCAATTTTTTATTGATCTACATTTAGATTTTCCAATTTGGAGCAATAAATATGTAATGGGAATGACTCCTTATTTAGTTGCAAGCCAAATGGTCGACGACGACAAATACCTAATAAACGGAATACCAGCTATAGAAATATTCCGAATAAGACTAGACATACTTAACCATTTCGGAGAAAGATTTAATGAAGTAAAGCAACTCCTTAAGCTGTACCCCAGAGAAAATAAAGAACTGTTCAGAAAAAAAGCTATCGACTTTTTGAAAGAAGATTTTAGTCCTTCTCTGGCGCCGCAGGATATCAATCTTTTACTTTATACCGTACTGTCCAGAGTTACATCAGCTTTTCTTGAGGAAGAAACTGTTCAAGAGGTCACCAGGCGCTACCCGCAAATAATCATGCAACTTTCAAAAGCTCATCAATCAAAATTTGATGAATTCTTTGCCTCCATAAGAGAGACGGGCTTCCTTGATGGACTTCAACGAGACTGCCTAAGCCTTTACGGTCGTATCTTTGAATTAGAACTCTATATGCGTCCAGCTATATTTCTCGATTTTTGCACAGGTCAGGAGGGTAAAAAAAGCTCAGCAAAAATCTCTAAACTAGGATTTGAATCTTGTAAAGATATGTACAAGGATTTATCCGAGATAGTTGGACGACAGTTGGCCCTGGTAGCCGGAATTAACAATTTACTACATCGAGGCGATCATAATTCCTTTTTACCTAACAAAGATGGACCAGCGCTTTCGAGCCTCGATAAATTCGCCGACAAGGTGCTCTCCGAAAAAATTAAATATTTGGATAGTTGCTGGTACAGACTCGATGAAGGACTATTGAACACCGACATCCGAAATTCGATTGCTCATTACACCTTTGAGTATGACGAATTGACGCAAATCATCGCTTGCTACCCTACAAAACAGGGGCTAAGACAAGAGAGCAAGATAGAAATAACATTTTTGAGCTTTATGCGAATGATACTAATCCAATTTCGCGAAATGCATTACCTCCACCATTTAATAAAAGCACTTTACTACTATGAGTACCTTGTTCTTGATAGGAAGTAATTTTTACATATCGTTAATCAAAGTTACCAATGAACACCAACACTATAAAATCAAACCTACTTCACGAGGCAAACATGCAATCTGATAAATCTTTAAATGACTACATGGTCGAAGGAAACGAAAATCAGCTAAAAACAGCCATCCAAGATATGCATCGTAAGTTCATTATAGTATCAGAGTGGATAGCTGAGAACACAGAGCACACTAATGACAACCTTGTGTTTCTAAATTTATTCCGCTCCACAATTGACTACATAGAAGTTTTAAACACATCAATCAATCAGCATATATCAATACTTGGTCTCGCAACACGCAGTCTCTACGAACTCAACCTTCAGCTACGGTTAGCTTTGAAGGATCCAGCCTATATCCAGGCCTGGTGTTCAGAAGTAATTACCGACAAAATTCAAATTTACGAGGGGATCCTTGGAATACAATCCACCACCGAAACGACTCAACAAAAATTAATTTTACAAACCGAAATTGAAAAGCTGCATAATTTGAGAGTCAAGTACCAATTACCAGCGGAAAAATCTACCTTAACTGCCGCTCAGAAAGCCAAGTCGCTAGGAATTTCTAACGAGCACAGCAACTTGTATAGGTTATTTTCAAAAATTGTTCATCCCAGCTCATATCTTGTCAATGACCGTATTCATGCAGCATCTCTTCAAACACAAATAATCTTACAGATTCGTGCTCAGCTATATGCGTGGGATACATTTAGTCGCACTAGCGACTATTTCAACATCCCCGAAGATCTGAAAAGCTGAAGCCCCGAGAGCATAACAAGATGTAGCTTAACCATTAGTTATTTTTAATATCTCGGCAGTAGGAATCAAACATCAGACTCCGGCCCACTCATTACAAGTCCTCGGGTTGTGTATGCCAACCAACTCAAAAAGTATATTTTGTACTATGAGTTTGCTAGCTTCATGTTCTGCTTACGCTAACTAAATCAAGCGTAAACAGCCACCATTCCACTGTACCGGGCTTTTACATACCGGTGACTCTTGCTTTAGGGCGTGCAAGAGCATCCCAGAAGCCTTGCAGCAGCCCAATTCCATTAGAAAAAAGCAGTTTTCACTGCTGGTGTACTCGACTGGCGGTTGATACAGACGTAGTTGGCATGGCATATTGCCGCCCCGATCTCCTATCGAGCCAACTGTTATGGAATCCAATTGCCCGTGAAGCCAATTAAGAGTTTGCTTACGTTTGCGATATGCGGCCCTCTGTTGGCAATTTCTGCTCTGCCATCCCAGCCACAGATCTCAAGGTCAATGCTAGTTGAGCTAGCAGGTAATTACTTCGAAAACTTATCTGTAGCTTTAGCGAGCTGGGCAGTCTTCATGATAGTAACTATCCTATCGGGCTCTGCATTACCCAAAACGCTGACAGAAAAACACAAAATATTAATTGAGCTTCTCCCGCTTTGGAGTTCAGTGATTGCCTCTGCCTCGTATTATGCTACCACTAAAGTAATTGGCTTGTTCTGCTCAAGCAATATGGATAGTGAAATATTGCATTTTACTTGCTCCGCACAGCTAGCCCCATCTCTAGTTCAAACACTAATCTGGGGAATTTTTTGTGGAGGAATTTCAACATCATTCAATCAAACAAAAATAAAACCCAATAACACTGAAATAACCCACCAACTTACTAAAACAATTGAACGTACGAAAAATCGCCTCAAAAAATTTTGGTGGACTCTTCCCATCCTGATAACACTGGCGATATTTTTATTATTTTATAATGGTTACTTCCCCTTAAAAGGGGATAGCATAGAAAAACGAGGCCAATTTGGTGACAGCTTCGGCGTACTTAACTCTTTATTTTCTGGCCTAGCTTTTGGCGGGTTAATTATTACGCTTCTTTATCAACAAAAGCAGATCTCTCACCAAGAAAAAGAGTCAACAACAAAGCGAGAATTCGAAGAAATCCAGCATTACGAAGAGGTGTTCTATAGGCTCTTATCCATTTATTCAAAAACACTAGCAGAGGTAACTAACAACAAAGGTGACCTTGTAGGAAGACAAGTAATACGGGGGGCAATCGATAGGGCTTACAATTCGCTCAGGACCCATAATGTCAACGCCATCCCACAAGTTACTTTAAGCAAATACGAAAATAAAAGGCTTTCAAAACAAGAGATCCTGTTACTCGACTACGTGTACTTTAGAAACTTCAAGATTCTCAGCGTAGAACTAGAAAAACAAAAAAGACTTGTGGAGACCTTCAAACTTCTCCTACGCCACACCGCTCGCTCTCTACCTACACACCTTGACGGAGAGCCATACTTCGACCTGATCAAAGCTCAAATCAACCACACCGAAGCGTCCTATTTCTTTCTAGTCGCGTTAACATTTCAAGATGAATATGACCTCCGAGAACTTTTCGGAGAAACCAATTTATTCGAAAAAATTGCAAGTACAAAGATTATTCGGGTACACGAAATGATGTACAGCGACTTTTGGGGAATAGATATTCGTCAACATAAAAAAAAGCAAAAGCTCCCAATGGCAGGTAAGCGAATTGACCAAGCTATTCGCGCTTTTGAATCCTCACTCCAAGATAAACCTTCTACTAGTTTACGAAGATATACCCCCGCGAAGGTTAAAACAAACGCTGCGATCACGATGGAAATCAACATAAACGAGTTAGCCAGTAACGAGGAAGCTTTCGAGAAAAACTAAAAACACTAGCAACAAACTAGCCTAATAGGTAAACGCTGCTACTTAAGGCGCACAGAAGTGGGAAGAACCCAATAGTGCCGCGCCCTTTTGGATTAGCTTGGGTAAGTTACAAGCAGATGTGGGTAGCAGCAGTCCCCCCACTAACCCCTTCTACGGTCACCTTTAGGTAAGCCGACCACACATGAATTGCGTTGAGCTAGAATGTTCTTGAACGTTATGGAGATCTGCAATGGCACCCCGAAAAAAACAACACACCAAGATCAACCGTAGCCCTTCAAGTCCTGAAATCTCTGCGCCTGAAAATTCCCGGCAGGGTTCTCGCAAAGTGCGACTCGACCTTGATACGCTGCTGGCTGAAACACCCAAGCACAGCGTCGACTTCGATTGGGACACTATGTCTCCCGTTGGCCGTGAGTTTCGGTGAGCTGCAATCAACCCGGCTTGCCATCATCGGCCCCTGCAAGTTTGCAGGGGCTTGCTGCAAATTCGTGGTATTGAGCGCTGCGATTTAACACATCATGGATGTGATTGCGCTGTTCAAGACGTCTTATGCGCGTCAATACCTGACGCTGGCCATCCGCAGATCGATTCATGCCCGCCAGGCCTGAATAGGTAGCGCACTGGACGGTCGCTACGCACTGGAACCTTGGAATCGCGCGCCAGCTGGCAAATGGGGATTTTGAACCGCGCTGCGCATAATCGGATTTCGGTTCAATCAGCTGTAGGTTCATCCACTGGGGGATCAGCGCATGGGGCAACTGTATGATCGCGCGCAGCTGCTGGCGGAGGTCTGGGCCGAACCCCTGACCGTGATCGCGCACCGCTACGGCCTGTCGAATGTGGGTCTTGCCAAACTGTGCACCCGTTTAAACATTCCGCGCCCCGCCCAAGGGCATTGGGCCAAGCGGGCGGCGGGTAAAGCGGTGCCGGCTGTCCCCGCTTTGCCGGCGTACACCGGTTCACCCAGTGCCTTGCGACGCCCCACTCGCCGAGCGACTCCGGATTCCGCTCCCCCCGTCGATCCTCGGTTGGCGGCGGTGATCGCGTTTGAGGCGCGAGCGGAAAACCGCATCCGCGTATTGACGTCGGTACAAGAGTGGCACCCCGTGGTGGTGGCGGCCCAGGCGTCGCTGCAACGCCCCAGAATTGATGCGCGGGGGTTGCCGCAAACCACCGCCGGCACCTTGGATATTTCCGTCTCGCCAGCGCTGCTGCCGCGCACCTTGTGCGTGGCCAATGCCCTGTTGCAAGCCCTGGACGTACGGGGTTATGCCCTGTCATCGGGACGGCAGCGCATAGAAGTGAAGGTCTTGGGAGTGGCGTTGACCGTCCGTTTTTATGAGCCCACGCATCGCCTGGACTATCAGCCCACCGCTACAGAGCGGGCTGAAGCCGCCGCCGGTGAGGCGGGGTATTGGCCGAAGTGGCAGTTTCGGCCCACGGGCAAATTGCAGCTGATTGTCAGCGACGGTTTCGGCGGAAAAGTCAGCGACTCCAGCGCCCGTTCGGTCGACGATCAGCTCAATCACGTGATCGTGCTGATGGTGACCCGAGCGGTCGAGATCCTTCTGCGCGAAGAGCGGTACGCGGTTGAGGCCGCTGAGCGCGAGGCGGTCCAACAAGCCCATGTGCAACGCCAGCACGTGCAAGCGTTGGAGCGGGCGCGCTTGGCCCAACTGGAAGACCAGGCGCTACGCTGGCAGCGCGCCGCACGTATACGGGAATACCTTGCGGCGCTGGAACACCACCAGGGGTACGACATTGATGCTGATCAGCGGTCGTTGCTGCACTGGGGACGAAGTATGGCCGATTGGTTGGATCCGCTCACGCCCAGCGCCGCGTCTATCCTGGATGAAGACCCTCCGCCGCCGTCTTGAGGAAAACAGGGCCATGACTGACCTGCCCCCCTGTCGAACGAACCTCGCGCGGCATCGGCCGTTGCACAAATGTTCCCGCGCAAACAGGCGCGGCGTGTTGAGCATGCGGCGATGTCGCAGGGACACTTGGTAACAGGCGTTGGATACGCGGCAAAAGGCCCAAATGTTCGCCGCGCTGCCCCCCCCCGACCGGGAGAACGCGGCGCAATTGGCCGATCTTGGCGGTTTATCCTCCTTCCACCGGAGGATTAACAAACACGATTCGACACGCGCCTGAATCGCTCACTCCCGCTCAGGCTTTCTGGCGTCGGTGCTGACCGCGTCCATGATCGCCGTCAACTCCACCAGAAGTTCGCCGTGGCAACGGTTCAAGTAGCCCGATATGGTTTCATTGCGCAGCAGACGGGCGAGATACCCCTTGGCAACCACCAAAAACAGCATCGTCTCTCCCAGCGTGTCCTCCACGACCTTGTAATCGTGAAACAACTTTTCCATCTCCCGCTCCATCCTCGCCAATTCTTCAACGCTGACCTCGGCAGGGAGCTTGGATTTTTTTTCGATCAACATGTCTGGGCGTGAAGCGGCAAGTACCATGTCGGCGTAGGTCTGGGTGAAGCAGTTGGCGGACACCATCAGCTCTACGGTTTCGATTTGGCGAATTGGTTTCATTTTTCTTAATGTGCGGAATACACCTTGGCTGACCATTTTGACTTTCAGCATTTCCACCACTTCGGGCGCGATGCCATCGAGCAAGCGCTGCCGCTCATGGATGCGCTCGATGTTGATGCCCAAGACCTTGGCGATCAGGGCAGGGGAAATACCTTTACGCACAGCGGTGAGAATCATTTTGTGCTCTTGCACGGGGGTTAGGCGGTTAATCTGCCGGTTATAAGTAAAGCCTTCGTCATCAATGGACAGCATGCATAGTGCCTCAGTGGCGCCCAGCGCTTTGAGGGCGTGCAGGCGAAGATGGCCGTCGAGCAACACGAAGGCTGCCGCCCCCTCCACATTGGTCTGTTGTCGATGCACCGCAAGTGGCTCAATGACACCCAACTCTCGAATGGACGTCAGGATGGTTAAGTACTTTTTAGTCTGTTCTATGTCCTTATCCAGAGATCGGGTTGGGAGAATTCGGTCGAGAAGGACCGGGATGATCTGCCGCTCAAAGCCCTGCTTCACCTGCCCCATGTTTATCCCTCACCTTGAATGCGGTCAGCCAACGACTTCGGCATGTCCGCGATGCTCTCGCTGCGCAGCAGCGTGCAGAAATAGTCGTCGGCCAGTAGTCGGCGCATGGCGGTGACAATGATCAATACGCGCTGTTCATTGATGTCGGCTTTTTTGATCATGACTCGTTGGCGCCTGACTTCAGTCTGGTAGGTACTCAGCAGTTTTTGAGGCGTCGTCGGTTGCTCGGCGGCTTTTCTTTGCTGACCGTAGTGTTTCCCTAAAAATCGACGCCTATCGATCAGGCGTCTGACCTTGATCAACTGCTCACCTTTCAAGACACCTGTCTCGTAAGCCTTGATCATGGCCACTTGTACTTCGGTATCACTGGATCTAGCGACTTCGGTCGCAACACTGATGGGCAGCCAGCCTTTCTCGACAGCGGCGATGAGCCGTTCCTCTCCTTGACGCAGAAGCAGGAGGATGGCGTTGATATAAGCGGGATCCAGGGCGGTTTTGACGCTGATCTGTTTGGTCGTGTAGCCGCGTTCTGACAAGATTTGAATGGAGTAGAGCAAGTCCCTGTTTGTGTGCTTACGGCGGGCTAGGTTTTCAACCAGGCTGATCAGAAACCGGTCGGCTTCACTGGCACTGATGACGACACAGGGAATTTCTCGCTCGCCCAACGCACAAAAGGCTTCGTATCGGCCTTGCCCGCAGACCAGTTCGAAAAACCCAGTATTGTCTTGGTCGCTGCTGGGGGTGACCGTAATCGGTCGCTTCAGGCCCAAGCTCGAAATGTTTTCGACCAGCTTGGCAAACACCTGTTTGTTGCGCGCACGGGGATTGAGGACGCGGATACGATCCAGACTGACCATTTGGACGGTCGTCGCTTCACCTACATGGTGGGGGCTTCGAGGGTGTTGCGGCATATTCATGCGGCTCTCCCCACGACAGTGCGACGAGACAGTTGCGCGAGCGCTTCGAGGTTGTCGTAGCGATAGATTTCCAGGTTGGAGGCGTTGGACTCACTCAGACGAATGTTGGGCTGTTGAATATCAAGGGTCGGCAGGATGTAGTAATCGCGGGTGATCTCTTCCCCCGGCTCCATACGGACGGCAACGGTGATATCCGGTGAGAGGCCAACATCGAAGCGTATTTTCCAACGATTTGCTCCCGAGCCACTGCGCTGACAGCGGCACAGGACGAGAGAAATCAGTAACTCTTCGTTGACTTGGAGCAGGTCGCTGGTTGGGTCGATGGCAACCCTTCCCCCTACTTGCTGAATGTGCTCCACCGTTCGAGCCAGCATCAGTGGATGCATCAGTCGAAGATGATGGTTGGCTGCAACGTAGTCGTAGTCTCGCGATGGAGTGTAGCCAATGAGCGAATACGTGCGCAGAAGACTGCCAAATCGATGTTGATACGCCGTGCTGGAGGGACAGTCGTCAGACTCATTGATGATCAGGCCCGATAAATAACCAGCTTTCTCGTACAGTTTTTTGAGCCGCTCCAGCATTTCCGCGTCGGGCATGCGATAGCTGCGTGACTGGATGATCTCTCGGGCGGCGGCGAACAGTACGTGGTCGACTAAAGCAGGAAAGACACCGTCCGCGCGTATCCATTGGTCTGGATCATTCCGCACATGTTCTTGTTTAAGTTTGAAGGAGGACCGGTTCCAGACGTTGTTGCCGATGTACTTCTCGTTGGTCAGGACCTGATGGACGCCCCCTTTGGTCCACGGCCTGGCTAAGTCATTCTGGAGTCCTCGACTATTCAGTTGTTGCGCGATCTCCATCTCCGAGTAACCGCCTTCAACAAATCGTTGGTAGATCCAATGAACGGTTGCAACCTCCTCCGGCGGTCCAGGAATAAGCTTTACGCGGTCGGTTTGGATGCTTTTGTGTTCGCCAATCGCCAGTTCCGCTTTGGGGTTACCGCCTGCGTCTACCAACTGACGCCTGAGCCCATACCCTGCCATCCCACCCTGCCGAAACCCCAATTGAATAAGTCGGGATTGCCCCGCAAAGACTTTTACGGACAGCTCCCGACTGTACTCGCCAGCCATCATGCGTTTCAGGCTTTTGACGATGTTAGAAACGGGAGAGCCGTCATTGGAAAATTGCTCTGCGCAGTAATGAACCGAGACACCTGCCTGTCGGCAACGAACCTCGAAGCTGGCGGCCAAGTCCGGATCTTGAAAGCGCCCCCAGCGGCTGACGTCATAAACGAGAATCGTCGAAAAGCCAACCACCCCGCTCTCAACGTCGCTGAAGAGTTGAATCAACGCATCACGTCCTTCCAGGCGCAAACCACTCTTGCCCGCGTCGGTATAAATTTTGACGATTTCGAGGGAATGCGCCGCTGCGTAAAGCTTGATGGTGTCTAGCTGGTTTTCAGTTGAATACTGCTGATGTTCTGTGGACATGCGGACATAAGCCGCTGCCAAACCTGGGTCTTGGGATGAGTTTTCCGAATGAGCACTTTTACGACTGTGCATACGCAATAGCCCCTGCGTGCATCCACACTGGACGTGCGCCGTTTGGGCGTACCCGTTCTGCTGCTACTCAAGCAAGCGGTGTGTTTTTCAACCATAGAGGATCGCAGGAGGAAAAATGTTTACTAAAAAGGGCAAAACTTTTCCGAACAGACAAGAGTATGCGTCGGGGTTAGCGATAGCATTACAAAGTGAGTTGGGCTCGACCCACCAAGCCGTGAAAACGCTGATGAGATGGACAAATGCGAACGAACGGACTGCGAAAAACTGGTTAAAAGGAACGTGTGGCCCCCGAGGAGAGCATCTAGCTCGTCTTATTCAACACTCCGACGCCGCCTTGGCTAGCTTCTTAGACATGGCGGAGCGAAACAGCGCGGTAATGCGCACGACGCTTCCTTCCTTGAGAAGTGATCTGATGAGGGCGGTGAATGCCATTGACTGCTGTTTGTCCGCTGTGAACGAACCGTAGCCGGATTGACGTGGTTTTACTTTGGGCTCCGTTGCTCGGCGGTTCGACTAATCTTCCAGGGATGTCATACATCTGTACTCCAAGGAGGAACCGCCATGCCACACTCAGACCTGCTCCCTTCACTGCTTTTAAAGCTCAATGAAAACCAACTCGCCTTGGAAGCGGCGATTTTGGAACTCACAAATTGGGTTGAGCAGCGAGGATCAGGCGATGTCGCGGAGAATGTGCGCGGCGCGTTGACTGCAATCGATCGTAATGAGGAGTTCATCAAGATGACGCTTGCTGTGATGATGACGCCGGAGTGATTGCACTCGTACACCACCAACGACTTTGTGTCGTTATGAGCCTTTCAGATTTGATGTCCTGTCGGGTCAATTTTTTTACAATCGGTAACCCACCCCAACGTAAATGAATGGCTAGCTCGTATGCAAATACGAGGTCATGAACGCTGCGATTTCGCACCTCATGGCGTGATGCCGTGTTCAAGACGCCCTATTAGAGTCAGTACCTGGCGCTGGCCATCCTCTGATCCTGCCAACTCCAACGGAATGATATGACCAAGCGCAGGTGCTGGCTGAGTCAACCACCGCGCAGCAGCCTGACCATCAAGCGCAAAGAACTCCAATGCCGCGCCTAGCAACGCCCCCATTGGAGGAGCGAGCAGAAGCCCATTCCTCACATTAGTCAGGAGTGGCTCCTCATGAATAGTCGTGAGCACATGGGTCGGGCAACGCGTCTGCATCCAACCGAAAAGCACCACCGTTTTACCGACGGCGCCACATACCTCACACACATGCGGCGATAGCGATTCAGCGAGTTCCACCGCAGCAGCGGTGTAGCCGTTGCCATGTCTGTAGTAGAAACGAAGCCCACCAAATTTTTGTTTCACCTGCAAAGCCCGAAGCTGCTGAGCGCCATCGGTCTCGATGTGACGCTGAATCAATTCACACGCCCCATCGATAAGCGTGAACCAACCGTCGCCGCATTCGAAACCGAATATGTGTTGGTCGGCCGAACCCTCTGCTGAAAAAATGGCCGGATATCGCGTACACAGAAGTGCATCGAGTTGTTCTTGCATGTTTTCGGTAACCTCCTGGCAGGTCAGTGGAAGCGATGAATCACCGCAACGGCTCGCAACTTGACTTCATTGAGCGACTGGGCGTAATCATTTTCATCACGTAAACCTCGCCGCCTCATACGCATCGAATCCACACCCTCACTGCACGCAATAACGCGAGCCGGTCATGGCTCCGCTGGTGAATAGCTCAAGCAAAAACTTCAGCGACTTGCGCCCACCGCACGGATGAAAATTCACCAGCAGCAAGCGTTCGCCATCGACCGTCTCGATCAGGTAGCGTCGGTCGTACTCGACGACCCTGCTGATTTCCTCTGAAAGCATTAATGCACCATCGCGATAGTCGACACTTTTGTAAACATGCCCTATTGCGCAATAGCTGCTGATGTAAACGTCCATCAAATACCCGGTAATCACGTAATCGGGGTAGTCCTCTAACATCGCATTGACGAGCAGAACTGCTTTATAAGGGCTGATCATCTTTTTCCCCCCGTAAATGCAGCGTCAAAAAACAACCCTAAAAACAGCTCCGGATTACGCAGCCAATGTGTTTACAACGCCGAAACACGCACAAGGCGCGAAAGCTAAAAGGCGAGTTCATAAGTGCTCTCAGGCTTGAGCAGATAGAGTTCTATCGCGCACGTTTAATACGTGAACGAAGTGATCAAAAAACTCAGCTCTCTCTGGATGTAGGAAAGCGCAAAACACGCAGACGAAAAATCCTACGCCTGGATTTCGCCCCGTAATAGCCATTAATCTCGTTGGCGAAAAATCTCTAACTCGATCATCGGATGGATCCCGAACGCCTTCGGGCCCCGAACGAATCGACTCGCACAAGACAAAGAAAATGAAAGTCGGGACGATTGATTTGTTTCATGACTGCCCTCGAAGAACTCGTCAACACTTCAATTGAACGAAGCAATGAAACTAACTTAGTCGATCAAAGCATCGTGTCAACCCCCTTCCTACTAGAAAAGTTACGCAGGCGGTTTGAGTTACATTTTTGTCATTAACGAGCGAAAGCGTAGATGGTGACTGGCCATTGCCAACGACTCTGGGGGCAGCCGTTGGGCTCCCAAACAGGAGGGTTGGGGCCCATAGCCTAGGACCTCTCCCTCGTGATAGCCGATGGTGATCACGCCGGTACGCCCTACTGAAAGATGCTCCACGAGCAACTTACCTATTGACTTTTCAAAAAAGAATTGTCATAGTCCGCAGGCATCAGGTCAGTCCGACCTGCAATGCGAAGGCAACTATGAAGCACTCTTTCACTACCCCCCTCCTGTTATTACGTACCTTCTGATTTCCCATAGGGATATTCGGCTTCTGGCGGCTATTTCCTATTAATCACAACTCTAGTATTCCTCAATAGCTCGTTTGCGCTGAAGGTTTTCGCGCGCCCGCTCGTCGGACAATAAAACCGATTAACCCTATATAATAATAAAAAAAGCAAGAACGTAAGTTATTGACTTACATACACACACCTCGAAACTGTCAATATAGAAAACACCGAAACCCCGGAGGCCACATGATGTTATGCCGTTTAAGCCAGCAAGCCATTTGACAAGCCGAAACTTGGCCACCAATCTCTAAACAACTCTGACGAGCATACATCATGAAAAAACTCCGAACTCAAGACGGCGGGACATCCTCGCCCCTAAGAAACATAAAACGCAGTCAATATGGAAAGCAGACGACCTTCTTTCCATCCCGAAAAAACGGCGAACTAATCGTCTGCGAAGTGCGGCTAGAGGCTGACGCCTGTTTCCTGTGGGAACAGGACAAAAATGTCGTCAGCTATCGCGCACAACCCGAACGGTTGGTCCTGGAAGTTGAGGGAAAGTCCCGAACTTATGTGCCCGACTTTGCCGTTCGTTATGCGAACGGCTTGACCAAGTTCGTTGAAATTAAGCCCGACAACGTCTTTCTCAAGCCCAAATACCTCGCCTTGTATCGCGCAGCTACCCAGCGCCTACGTGAGCGCGGTGACGACTTCGAACTGCTCACCGCGAGCCATATTCGCCAACAACCCCGATTGAATAATCTGATCAAGACCTATTGCCAGGCACGTGGAGTTACTCCACTTGAGCAAGCCTATTTGCGCGACCAGCTCTGCGTGCTGACCTCGCCTATGAAAATTTGCGACCTTCTGGCGCTGCCCTCACCGCCATCTCCAGCAGCGCTATCTGCGGCGATTTTCGAGTTGGATCTGCGTTGTGACTGGAACAAGCCAATTTCAACCAACAGCCAAGTCTTCTGGGGGTAAATCACGATGGACAAACATGATGTACAGCCGGGTGCACGTTACCAACTGAATGGCGAGCTAGTTGAAGTCATCGCCCGTGACCATGGTCGCATTCTCATGCGCGGTGTGAACCACAAAGGTTCCATTTACCTGCCCGAGTCAGAGGTCGACCCCCTCCTTCGTCAGGGGCGACTTGTGCCCGTGTCCAGTGCACTGTTGGATGAAAAAAAGGCGCTGGAAATGGTGAGGCAAGACGCTTCAAAGCGACTGCGGTTTGACCGTGCTACTTACTACGTCCAGCAGCTTCTGGAGATGTTCCACGGCGCGCTCCCTCGGGAAAAAACCATCGCTGCGGTGGAGAAGATGGCAGTTGAATTGGGTGATCCCAAACCACCGAAATACACAAAACTGTACCAGCTCAAAAAACGCTTTTTGGACAACGGCCACAACACCTTCTCCCTGATGGACGCACCGACAGGAAAGCAGCTGCGAACCAAGCGATTGAGCCAGGAATCCCTGGATGTCATGCAGGACTACATCCGCAATCACTACCTGAAGAGCACTAAGCCACCGGGGCTTATGGTCTACAAATTGTTCGTTGCACACCTTGAAGAATTGAACCGCCAATCCGACTCCAAATTGGATATTCCTTCGCCGTCAACTTTTTACCGTGCCCTGAAGGTGCTTCCTAGCTACACGGTGGACGTCGCCCGGCTTGGCCGAAAGGCCGCAGAAAAGAAACATGGATTTGGCAAAGGGATCCATTGCCCTGACAGGCTGTTGGCTCGGGTCGAAGCGGATACTCAGGAAGTCGACGTACAACTTGTGGGAGAAGATGGCCTGTACATTGGTCGCGCCTACCTCACCGCGTTGCTGGAAGTACTCACCAGCTCCGTCATTGGCTGGAGCCTTTCGTTTACTCCGCCGTGTTTCGAAAAGACAGCCAGTGCACTACGCCATACTTTGTCTGAGCGTCAGGACGGCTCACCGGCTGGGCTCATGGAAGAACTAGTCGTGGATAACGGTGCAGAGTTCTACAACGCATCGTTGCTTTCGATAGCCAACCGTATGGGGTTCACGGTTCGATTTTGCTCCAAGGGTCAGCCTAACCAGAAACCACACATTGAATCGTTTTTCCGCACATTGAACATGCAGCTCATTCACGGACTGCACGGAACGACGAAATCGAATCCGATAATGCGAGGAGATTATGACTCTGAAGGCGAAGCTGTAATGACGCTGGATGAGTTGCGCAACATCCTCACAGACTGGATTCAAAACTACTACAACAAAACAGCCCACGGCCACCGCCACCTGCCAGCCAACGTTCTGTGGGAGCGAAACTTGGACAAAATGAATCCGCCAAAAGTCTTCACGGCTGGAGACGTCCAGTTTATTTGCATGGCAACGCATTTCTGCACCATCAACCGCGGCCGTGTTCGGTTCAAAAACTTGAGCTGGAGTGGCCCAGGACTATCCCATGTCCAGAGTCAATTGAAGCCAGGACAAAAGGTTGAAGTCCTATACGACCGTACAAACCTCGGCATCGTCCATGTGTGTGACCCAAACAGCGGGGTTCTTTATCAGGCCGATGCGGTGCATGAATACCAATACGACCTGTCACTGTTCGAACATGAACTGGTTCAACAAAAAATGAAGGAGGAGGCAAAACAATTCACCGGCGAAGAAGCCAGGAAGACGTTGCCCCGCATCTGGCAGGCCCTGAGCGAGAGCAAGACGAACAATGCACGGCGTAAGCGCGCTCGCCTGCGCGAACCTCGTAATGATGAAAACCACTTCACCACCCCACTTACCGAAATTGGGGTCGATACACGGTTTATCGACGAAAACATTCAGCTTCCTGAGGAAATTGACTTTGAACTTATTGAAGACATGCCTGATGACGATACCGACGACTACGAAACTGTCCTACTGCCCAGGAAGCAATAATGAACAACGAAATCCAAGCCAAGCTCGACCAGTTCAAACAATTTGTCGTAATCCACCCTGAATATGCCGAGGCAATGGATTGCATTTCTCGCAGCATCGAAGCGACGATGATGCGAGGAGAACCGGCATCTGCACTCCTGACTGGCGAACCGGGTACAGGAAAATCTACTGCCTCCAAGATTGCATTGAGCCTTTTGGGGGAGAAGAGAATCATAACTACAGAAGCCGGAACTACTGAGATCGTCCCGGCGTTTTACTGCTCCCTAGACGCAGGCGCGACGATAAAAAGCCTGACCACTACAATGTTGCAGAAGCTGGGATCCGACAACGTCACTGGTAATAGTTCGGCCATTTTTAACCAGATGCCCCGTGGTGTTCTTGGGTTTTTCGCGAGCAAGCTTCGCTCCTACAAGGGACGGTGTGTTGCCGTTGATTTTTTAGTGTGTTTAAAAGAGTGGGTGCAACCCGGCTCGCCTCCCGCTATTAATACCCTTCCCCACTCAAGGACCCGAGCCCACCATGAAATTCGACCTCGCCTACTGCCTCAGCCTCGACGACAAGTTGTCGATCTATGACGTGCGCGATTTGAATTTCGACGAAACCATGGATTTCGATTCCGCCAAGGAACACTTCCAATGCCCCAATGACGCCTGTAGAGCGGCGTTCGATGCGGCAAACGTATTGACGACGTTCAACGCCAAAAACGTGAATTACGTTCGCACCCCGCACTTCAAGAACACGCCCAGCACCCGGCATGTGGCGGATTGTCCTTATGTCAGTCTCAAGGCGCCGGCGTCGGGTGTGGATGCGGACGGTGCGGAAACGGATGACAGTCGCGAGGAGCATTTTCCGTCGGAGTTGTTGCTGACTCGGCGTCAGTATGTGCGTAAGCCGTCGAACCCGGCGGTTGCGGCGGATGTAACGCGGGACGATCCGAAACCTCTTACACAGCCCAGCGATAGCGAACACCCAAGCCACGAATCAGCACCGGACAAGACCAGTGTCTTCGCCCACCCGGTGGAGTGTTTTGTGTCGAACTTCGAGGACAAGGAACTGCTCAAGCGCGTGCCGCTGAAGATTGGCGAGCACACGGCGCCTTATGGGTCGTTCTTCAAGAAGATCGAATACCTGACGGACAACAAGGGGCTGATTTACTGGGGCAAGATCAAGGAGATCAAGGATTACACGCAGAGCTTTCGCATCGATTTCGAGCAGAAGGTCTGGTTCAAGCAAGCGGATGAGGCGAAGAAGAAGCCTTATTCGGTCAACGTTTACTTGAGCAAGAAGTTGATCGAGAACTACCGCAAGCGCAAAGCGTTTCTGGAAGAGATCAAGCACGCCATCGACAGTGAAGCGGAGTTGTTTTGTTTCTTTTATGGCGTGACGCCGGAGTTGAAGCAGGTGCCAAGCAAGAAAAACCCCGAGCAGACGTTCGGGGTGTTCAGTGCGAATATCGAGAACCTGGATCACTTCATTATTCGTGAGGCGCCGGGGTTGGAGGCGAAGTGACGGCGTTCAATTCAGGCACATGCTGAGCATCACCACGACCAGCAAACCGATGTACACCCGCGCATGGATCCGATCCGGAATCCGCCCAATCCACGGCGTGGCCAATCGAATCCCCACCAACGACCCCATCGTCAAAACCGCAAACGCCAGCAGATCCACATAACCGACAAACCACGACCCCAAATCAAATTCGGTAAACCCCGCCATCGCCATGTAAGTCACCGTCCCGGCCAACGCCACGGGCAGGCTTAGTGGATTAGCCATGGATGTTGCCTGCGACATGCTCAACCCACATCGACGCAACAATGGCACGGTCATAACGCTGCCGCCTACGCCGAGAAACGTGGCGATGGCGCCGATTCCTACACCGCCTCCGGACACTTCTGCCCTCCCCAATCGCCGTGGGATTCCATTACCTGCGTGTGTAAGAAAACCGCGTCTGAACAGGCAATCCACAATGGTCACGCCCAGGTAGGCAATGAACGCATACCGAATTACCTCGCCACTCACCCACATCGCCGCCACCGCTCCGCCCACCGCGCCCAGCCCGATGAACCCGCCCAACGGCCACAGGTAATGGCGAATCAGATTACCGGCGCGGTGATGTTTTCCGGTGGCGACCAGGGCGTTGACGATCATCACGCAGGTCGAGGTGGCGACGGCGATGTGCATCGCCGATTGACCGATGGGGTCGTCTGCACCGTGGCTGGCCATGAGCATGCGGTATAGCAATGGCACGACGACGAAGCCGCCGCCGAAGCCGAACAGCACGGCGGTGATGCCGGTCATGCAGCCGAAGAGTGTCAGCAGGAGGTAGAACATTGTGCGTCGTCCGTTGGTTGAGAGTGGGCGACGATAGAGCGATGTGGCTTGGCCTGCTTCAGCAAGTGAGCCAATAATGTTTGCGTTTACGCCAACTGCTGGAAGCCGCTTGATGCGCAATGTTTCGATTAATTTGCTGGATGACACGCCACGGTCGGTGGTGGCAATCGGTACGGATTATTCCTACGGGCATGTGTTGCCTAGTCATACACACCGACGGGCGCAGTTGTTGTACGGCGCGACCGGGGTGATGCAGGTCGGCACGCACGATGGCAACTGGGTGGTGCCGCCGCAGCGGGCGGTGTGGATTCCGGCGGGGGTGGCGCATGAGGTGTTGATGCTGGGGGTGAGCACTCGCAGCTTGTACATCGAGCCGGGCGCAGTGGATTTGGGCGAGCGTTGTCAGGTGATCAGTGTTTCGCCGTTGATGCGGCATTTGCTGATGGAGGCGGTGGAGGTTCCGCTGGCGTACGACGAGACCGGGCGCGATGGCGCGTTGATCGAGTTGCTGCTGCATGAGCTGGCGCGCAGTGCTCACTTGCCGTTGCACATTCCGCTGCCGGTCGATACGCGGCTGCTTGGGTTGTGCCAGGGCTTCTTGCAGCGACCCGATGTTCATCAATCGCCGCAGCAATGGGCGGATCAGATGCACGTCAGTCTGCGCACGTTCAATCGGCTGTTCCGCCAGCAGACCGACCTGAGTTTCAGCCAGTGGCGCCAGCGCGCCTGCGTGGTGCTGGCGCTGGCGCGATTGGCGGTGGGTGAGCCGGTAACGCGGATTGCGCTGGATTTCGGTTATGACAGCCCGGCGGCGTTTTCGACGATGTTTCGTCGTGTGTTGGGTCAGGCACCGTCCGTCTGGTTGGCAGGGGCGAAATAGCAGAATTCAAAAAATGAGTTTGATCCGGGCGCAAAACAACTGTACAAAAACACAGTACATTTTGAATCAGCACTCTCGAGCCCGGAGAACACCATGGCCTCTTATGCGATGAAAATCACCCTGGAACGTATCGCTCTCTTCCAATTCACCCCCACCCATTGCGCCCAGGCCCGGGCGATGTTGGGTTGGAGCGTTGATGAGCTGTCTCGGGAGTCTGGCGTTTTGGTTGATGTGATTGAGCGTTTTGAGGCCAAGCGTGAGGTGCCGGATGCTGATCGGCTGGCGTTGGCGTATCGATTTGAGTCGCAGGGGTTGGTGTTTTTCCCGGGGTTTGCGCCGGGGCGGGGGATGAGTGTTAGAGGGACTGAGTCGAATTCGGTGGGGCGGGCGGATTTTGCGATGGTTGAGTGAGGTGTCGGCACGAGCCGCTTGCATCACAAGCGGCCAGGCTTCAATACGTCATGCGCTCTGGATTTCCACCTGATCGCCGATGTTTTCCATCCCCAACCACCAAGCACTCCCCCGCTGCGGATACATCACATTAAACGCCTCACCCATCTGCGGCGTGGTAATCGAAACACTGCGCTCCCAGGCCAATGCCAGTATCCGGTCAAACGGTTCGAACCAGGCGTGCATCGACAGATCGAAGGTGCCGTTGTGAATCGGCAGTAACCAGCGGCCTTTCAGGTCGATGTGCGCTTGCAGGGTTTCTTCGGGTTGCATGTGCACATGTGGCCACTCGACGTTGTAGGCGCCGGTTTCCATCAATGTCAGGTCGAACGGGCCGTACTGTTCGCCGATGCGTTTGAAGCCGTCGAAGTAGCCGCTGTCGCCGCTGAAGAAGATTCGTGTGTCGGCGTCGATCATCACCCACGAGGCCCACAGCGTGCTGTTGCCATCGAACAGGCCTCGGCCGGAAAAGTGTTGCGACGGGGTGGCGACGAATTGGATGCCGTCGACTTCGGTGCCTTGCCACCAGTCGAGTTGGCGCACTTTGCTGGCGTCGATGCCCCACTTGATCAGGGTGTCGCCGACGCCCAGCGGCGTGAGGAAGTATTTGGCTTTGTCCGCCAGTTTGAGCACGGCCTGATAATCGAGGTGGTCGTAGTGATCGTGGGACAGGATTACCGCTTCAATCGGCGGTAGTTCTTCGAGGCTGATCGGTGGTTGGTGAAAGCGTTTCGGGCCGGCCCATTGCACCGGTGAAGCGCGTTCGGCGAAGACCGGGTCGGTGATCCAGAATTTGTCCCGCAGTTTCAGCAATACCGTGGAATGACCAAGGCGATAGACGCTGTGGTTGGGCGCGGCGATCAACGCGTCGTGGGTCAGGCGTTGCACCGGAACGGCCGTCGTCGGGCGGGTGTTGCGGGGTTTGTGGAAGATCATGTTCCACATGATGCGCACCATTTTGCGCAAGCCTCCTCGTTGCACGGGCGCATGGTTGCGGAAGTGCCCTTCGGCCTGACGGGACGCTTCAGGTGCAGAAACGTTAGTGGAATTGGCCATGACTGAATGACTCCAGGAAACCGCACGATGTGCAGTTTCTACGGTGGGACGATAAATGGCCAAGGCACGCACGCATCAGCCGAACACTCTATTTTTGGCTGCGCAGGATTAACGAAACATTACACTGCACAGTGTAGTTTCTAGGTTGCATCAAAGCTGATCACAAGTAAACTGCCAAGTGTAATTCTTAATTTCTTCTGCCGAAGCGTACTTATGACAGCTCCACAGCGCCTGACCGACCGAAAACGCGAAGCGATCATTCAAGCGGCGATTGCCGAATTCCGGGCCAACGGTTTCGACATCACCAGCATGGACAAGATCGCCGCCACCGCTGGCGTGTCGAAGCGCACGGTGTACAACCACTTCCCCAGCAAGGAAGAGTTGTTCGCCGAAATCCTCAATCAATTATGGGCCAGGGTGACGGCGGAACAGGAAACGGCCTACCGCCCTGACTTGCCGTTGCGCGAGCAGATGCGCCGCATGCTGATGGCAAAATTACAGATGCTGGGCGATGACAATTTTCTCGACCTGGCGCGGGTCGCCATCGCAGCCACCATCCACTCCCCCGAGCGCGCGCAGAACATGGTCGAGAGAATGGGCAAACGCGAAGAAGGCCTGACCGTGTGGATTCGCGCCGCTCAGGCCGATGGGCGATTGAAGCCGGTCGACCCGGAGTTTGCCGCTCAACAGATTCAGGGGATGCTCAAATCCTTTGCGTTCTGGCCGCAGATTTCCATGGGGCTGCCCGGCCTTTCGCCTGAGATGCAGACCACCGTCGTGGACTCTGCGCTGGACATGTTCCTCGCCTGCTACCAGCTCTGAATCAAGCGCCTACAAGCATTACAGCAATTTCAACGCCCGCCCCAACTCATCGAACAACGTCACCACCGAACGCAAGGCGCGACAGTCCGGGCGGGTCAGCAACCACAGCGCGGTGTCGTAACCGTGCAACGGCTCACTCAACGGTTGCAGCCCGTCATCGATCAGAAAGTCCGGCAATGCTGCGACACCGAGCCCGGCCCGCACCAGCTCAGTCACCGACAACATGCTGTTGCAACGATAACCCGGTGTGACGCCGGGCAATTGCTGACGACGCCACGCGACGGTGGGGTGATCGGGGAGGAAGTCGTCCGGGGCGATCCATGTCAGCGCGGCCAAGTCTTCGGCATCGACCGTTTTCAGATATGCCGTGCTCGCACAGACGCGATACGACACCTGCGCCAGGCATCGACCCACCAAATGTTCCGGCGGATTCCGAGTCAGGCGCAAGGCGATGTCCGCGTCCCGCCGGCTGAGATTGGCGAAGTCGTTGGACGTGCTCAACTCGATCGTCAGCGCCGGATAGCCGGGCATGAACTGCGCCAGCGCCGGCAACAACAAACCTTGTAAAACCGAATCAGTGCAGGTCAGGCGCACAGTGCCGCTGATGACTTCACCGCCCTGCTCCACGCCGATGCGCGCAGCCTCCAGCGCTTGCTCGGCGCGCTCAGCCTGTTCGGCCAAGGTCTGCGCAAGACTGGTGGGCAAGTAGCCGGCGCGGCTTTTTTCGAACAGTTGCTGGCCCAGCGCGGCTTCCAGTCGGCGCACGGCGCGGAACACGGTCGAAACGTCGACCTTCAACAGTGCCGAGGCCCGGGCCAGCGAGCCGCCGCGCACGAGGGCGAGGATCAGGGACAGGTCGGGGTAGTCCAGTCGATAGTGCGTTGCTGCATTGATCACTTGGGATAACGCCAATGTTGAGTGCGTGAACGCCAATCTATAGTGGGCCCCTGGAATCAACAAGCGTCGAGAGCCCTCATGGAAAACAGCGCCATCCACATCGCCCTGATCGGCGATTACGACCCGCAAGTCACCGCCCACCAGGCGATTCCCGTCGCCCTCGGCATGGCTGCCGAACACGCCGGACTGGACGTGCAGTTCCAGTGGCTGGCCACCGACGGCATCAACGACGACAAGCCGCTGCAAGACTTCGACGGCTTTTGGTGCGTGCCCGCCAGTCCTTACCGCAATGAAGACGGTGCGCTGCGAGCGATTCGCTTTGCCCGCGAACAACAGCGACCTTTCCTCGGTACGTGTGGCGGTTTTCAGCACGCGGTACTCGAATACGCCCGCAACGTTCTGGGGTGGAGAGATGCCGAGCACGGCGAGACATCACCCGATGCCACGCGAGCGTTGCTCACACCGCTGACTTGCTCGCTAGTGGAAGCCGTCGACAGCATTCATCTGGTTGAAGGTTCGTTGATCGCCAAGGCGTACGAAAAACCGGAGATTCGTGAAGGCTATCGCTGCCGTTATGGTGTGAATCCGGAGTTTGAGCGGGATTTGCTAAGCCAGGAATTATCCGCGGTGGGACACGATTCGACGGAGGATTTGCGAGCGGTGGAATTACGCGGGCATCCGTTTTTTGTCGCCACGCTGTTTCAACCTGAACGTGCCGCGCTCAAAGGAATTGTGCCGCCGCTGGTGAGTGCATTGATCGAAGCGTGTGTGAGGCAGAAATCATGATTGCCCAGACACCGGAACCGCCCTACTACGCGGTGATTTTTACTTCGTTGCGCACCGACGGCGATCAGGGTTACGCCGAGGCTGCCGAGCGCATGGTTGAACTGGCGCGTGAGCAGCCGGGGTTTCTCGGTGTGGAGTCGGCGCGGGGTGAGGATGGGCTCGGGATTACGGTTTCCTATTGGGCCAGTGAGGCGGCGATTGTGGCGTGGAAACATCATCCCGAGCACAGCGCGATTCGTGAGCGTGGGCGCTCGACCTGGTATGCGGCGTGCAGTACGCGGGTTTGCAGGGTTGAGCGGGCCTATGGGTTTAAGCAGTAATTGATGTGGTGTTTTTGAGGCCGCCATCGCCGGCA
>NZ_AKJI01000160.1:0-1060 GCF_000282415.1 Pseudomonas sp. GM60 | reverse complement strand
AGGACCGGAGCGAGGGCATGCCGAGCCTAGGCGAGGCACCGAACGAAAGGGGCAAAAGCGCTTGGTTACTTGGCGCTTTTCCAAGTGACCCGCTGTAAAAGCGGAACCAATACCAGCCGTGACCGCAGAAACGGATATACCCCCAATCCAAAACCCCGCCTCAAAAAAAAACCCGACCAGTCACCTGATCGGGATTTTCTTTTACCCTTCGTTCCCGCTTAGTGCGAAACGCGGCTCGTACCATCTACAGTAGCAATCCGCACCCGCTCACCCACACGGAACACTTCATTCTCCTGAACCTGCTGCACATAGGCACGCATGCTGCCGTCGTCTTCACGAACGGTGATTTCCACACCTTGGGTGCGGGTCAGGCCTTCTTCAGTGGCCGAGCCGATCAGCCCGCCAGCCACGGCGCCGATGACTGCAGCGACGATGCTGCCTTTACCACCGCCGATGGCGCTGCCGCCAACACCACCGACCGCCGCGCCGGCGAGGCCGCCGATCGGAGTCTTGGTGCCTTCGATTTTCACCGGACGCAGGGATTCGATGGTGCCCATGCGAACGGTCTGCACACGACGCGCTTCATCACGGGAATAGGAGTCACCGGTCAAGCTCGATTGGCAGCCAGTGAGCAACATTGCCATCGTGGAAAAGGAAGCAACCAGCAGAACAGACTTACGCATAACATCAACTCCAAAGGACAGGTAACCATTAAACTCCGCAGCTTGACGCGTGTCACGACGTCGCCCGGATAAAATTGGTTTGATTCAGGCCCGGTACAGGGGCCTCCACGAACTCAGAACACAGTAGCGGCAAATTACGAGAGCTGCGCCACTGACCCAAGGATTTTCATGGATTACTTCATCATTGTCGCCACCACTGTCGCCGGCCTGTACTTCCATGGGTGGTTGTACGTCCGGATCAAACGCTGGATGGACCGCGATCTGGCGTTGTCACTGGCGGGAAGCGATGAGCAGAAAAGAGCCTACATGCTCCAGCAACTGGCGAACGCTCACGCGCAGAAAATCAAGCGTCGGGACCTGCCGCAGTGGCTGGGGGG
>NZ_AKJI01000159.1:0-707 GCF_000282415.1 Pseudomonas sp. GM60 | reverse complement strand
TCAGCGAAGCGGTCAGCGGTTTCACCAACGCCGACCTGAGCATCGCCAACGGCACCTTGAGCGCGGTGAGCAGCAGCGACGGCGGCATCACCTGGACCGCAACCTTCACGCCAACGGTGGGTGTGAACGATGCGACCAACGTCATTACCCTGAACAATACCGGTGTGACCGACCTCTCCGGTAACACAGGCAGCGGGACTACCAACTCCGGTAACTACACGATTGATACCGTGGCACCGACAGCCACCATTGTCGTCGCCGACACCGCGCTGAGAATCGGCGAAACCTCGCTGGTGACCATCACGTTCTCCGAGGCCGTGACCGGTTTCAGCAACGCCGACCTGACCATCGCCAACGGCACCTTGAGCGCAGTGAGCAGCAGCGACGGCGGCATTACCTGGACGGCGACCTTCACGCCAACCGTCAGCATCACCGATGCGACCAACCTGATCATCCTGGACAATAGCGGCGTGCAGGGGGGCAGCAGCGGCAACGTGGGCATCGGCACCAGCAATTCGAACAACTACGCCATCGACACCGTGCGTCCGACAGCAACCGTCGTCGTGGCGGACACTGCGCTGAGGATCGGTGAAACCTCACTGGTGACCATCACCTTCAGCGAGGCGGTCACTGGTTTCACCAACACCGACCTGACGATTGCCAACGGCACCTTGAGCGCGGTCCTTGAGCGCGGTCAGCAGCAGCGA
>NZ_AKJI01000158.1:0-902 GCF_000282415.1 Pseudomonas sp. GM60 | reverse complement strand
CCCGACGCGCCGCTGACCGAACCGACCAGCGTGCCACTGGCGGTTTCGCCGGTATGGCCCGGCTCGCTGCCGGTGACGGTGCCCGCCGCGAGGTCCTGGCCATCCTTGCTCAGGTCCAGCGCTTTTTCGTAAACGGTGACGTCGTTGTCGACGGCCGCGCTGATGCAGCTGTTGTTGACGTCGATGGTGATGGTCGTGGTGCTTTCGTCGCCGTCGTTATCGCGCAGGGTGTAGGTGAACACGTCAGTCGCACCAGGACCGTTCACGCTGTTCGGGTAGCTGTGGTATTCGGCGTTGCCCTCGGCGTCCAGGGTCAGGTAGCCGTAGGTGCCATTGATGTGGGTGTCGAGGCCGCCGCTGACCGGGGTCGAGGTGTCCGAACCGACGCGCACGCCGACCACGCCACCGCCGGACAACGGCCCATCGGCGCCGCCGTCGTCGTTCCACAGCACGTTGCCGCTGACCACGCCGCCCTCCGCCACCGAGGTCGCATCAGGGTTGGCGGTCGGCGTGTCATCGACGATGTTGACGTTGATTTGCCCGGTCGCGGTGCTGCCGTCGGTGTCGGTCGCAACGACGTCGAAGTTCTCGACGATGCTGTTGGCGCCGTCGGCATTCGGGTGGTTGCGGTCGTAATTCAGCGTGTAGCTGTAACTCACCACGCCGGTCGCCGGCTCGTAACCGGTGATGGTTAGCGTGCTGCCGTGCCAGGTGCCGACCGATTGCGGAAACGCTGCCGCCACGCCGCCGCTGACCACGGCAATGCCGCCCACGCTCAGGGTTTGCAGGCCATCCGGCGCGTTGACGGTGAAGGTGCCGGATTGGGTCAGGGACGGGGCATCGGGGTCGGAGCCGTAGGTGAGGTTTTTCTCGTAGACGCTCAGCTCACCGCCCTCTACGTC
>NZ_AKJI01000157.1:0-1025 GCF_000282415.1 Pseudomonas sp. GM60 | reverse complement strand
GGTACCACCAGCCAACGCCTAAAGCGGAACGCTCGTTGTGCTGGTATTCCTCATGCATGTCTTGTCGTTCTTTATCGAAGGTGTGACGGCCTTCGTAGGGGGCTTTGCCAGGGCAGAATTCTGGGCCTTTTTCCATGTAGACACGTATGGCTTCCCATTTGCCCAAGCCATGGGTGGGGGTTGCTACGCCTTGGTTTACAAAATGGACTTTGCCGGACTTGGGATCGTCGAAGGCCATGCCGAAGGTGTAAGTGCTGATGATGCCTTCGCCTGTTGACCCGGTGCTGATTGAGAGCCAGGCGACCAGTTCTTCCCATGGCTGGATAACCTGCTCGTCGGAGTTGTTGGGGAAGAAACAGACTTCGCGGCGTTGGCGGTTGAAGCGAATGGGGCGGGTGCGGGATTTGGTGAGTGTGGAACTGATGACAACATAACAGCCGATAATGGCAAATGCCGCGCCGCCCCAACCGGAAATCCACATACCAAATTCAAAAAACTCGCTGAAATACCATGAGAAGTTACGTCCAAAAGGGTTGTTGAATGTTGATAATCCCATAATTGTAGGTAAAACCAGCAGGCAAGAAATTATGAAACCCATGCACAGACCAATCATTGCTCTGGCTTGAAATGCTTTACCAAAACTGCTGCTACCAATGTCCAGATATATGTCATTTACCTCAACAATGCTCCCACCCAAATCCGAGGGTATTTGTCCGGTTGGCACCGGCAGAGGCGATAAAAACGAAGCTTCTCCAGTGACAAAACGTCGGGACTCACCAGCGACAGGGCGCTGATTGCTCAACTCCCGCCAATCACCGGGCTGTTTGATCTCTACGCTCATAATGCAGAACTACCCGCTGATTCTTTTGCCTCGGTTTTGCTGAGGTTGGCCTTGAAGTACGTCATGAAGTCCTGTCCTTGAGAAAAGGCCTTTTCGATCTTTGCGTTTTGCTCGTTTAAAGCTGGGCTCGGTTTGGCCCATTGCTCAGACGGCAAAGGTTTAGACCACTCAGCAATGGATTCAG
>NZ_AKJI01000156.1:0-2816 GCF_000282415.1 Pseudomonas sp. GM60 | reverse complement strand
GTAGGCGCGAGCTTGCTCGCGATGGACGTCAACGATAACGCGTGCTGTCTGAATGAACGCGTTGAACCGACGTTTTTCGCGAGCAGGCTCGCTCCTACAGGTACACGGGTTATTTGCCGGGTGTCAGCGTCAACCGCTTGGTCCCGTAGACCTTGTCGAAGTTTTGCGGCTGCATCGGCAGACTCACGTATTGCCCCTTCAACCACGGATCAACGCTGTCGAGGTAATTCGGACTCGCCGGGTTACCCGACTGGCCGGTACCGTTCTGGCCCATCAACGGTTCGGCCTGGCCGAAATCGACGATGAAGCGCATGGCCGGTGCCAGCGTGGTGTTGAAGTCCTGGCCCCAGGCGAACGCCGCCGTGTTCAACGTGGTGTGATCGCCGCCGGCCGCGAGCGGACCGCGTACGGTCTGGCCACTGGCGTTCTTCCATTCATAGCGGTGCAGTTTGCCCCACTGCCAGGCTTTGTGATCACCGCCCAACTGACTGTCGCCTGCGGTGATGGCCGCCGCGAGGCTGCGGGCGAGAATCGCCGGTTTGTCTTCTTTCTGCGGCGTGCGTGCGTCATCCCAGAACGGGCTGTCTTCACGCCCCAACAGATGATCGGCCTGCGCCGCGTAGGACAACTTGCCGTTGGCGATAAAGGCTTTCCACGCCGGGCTGCTTTCCGGGCCCAGTTCATCGAGGAAGGTTTGCTTGGCGCTTTCCTGCAGGAACAGCTCGTAAATCGCTGCATCGGCGGAGGTCGCGGCGAGTTTGCCGTCGAACGCCATCAGGCGGGTAAACGCTTCGTGCGCCTTGCCGCGATCGGCTACCGGCAGCGCTTCAATGGCCTGCTTGAGCGGCTGGGCCATGCCCGGCGCTGCAAACATCTTTTTCAGTTTGGCGACGAACGTGGTGGTCTGATCGTATTGCATGGTGATCACACTGCGCGTGTCGTGTTTGCCCACGCCGGCCAGTTCAGCCATGCGTTCGCCACGCTCCGGTGCCGACCACGAATTGGATAGCTGCATGCCATAACCATGGGGAATGACCCGCTGGTTGGCGGTGCCGAGCCAGCCTTGCGCCGGGTCTTGATCGTACGGGTGCAGCATCGCGTCGGCGTAACCGTCCCAGTCATAACGACCTTCCCAGCCCGGCGATGGCAGCAGGCCTTCGCCTTCGCGGCGGTTCGGGTAACGACCGGTGACTTGCCAGCCAATATTGCTGGCGTCGGCAAAGACCAGGTTCAGCGTGATCGCACGGATTTCACGGCTGGCGTCCGAGGCTTTCTCCACGGTTTGTGCGCGAGACAGGTCGAAAAACGCGTCCAGGGATTTGTCATCGGTGAAGTTCGGTGTTTGCAACGCCAGGCCCAAACCGTTGCCCAGCGCCGTGCCTTTGGCGCTGTTAAGCAGCGGCCCGTGGCGCGTTTCGTACACCGCTTCGCGAATCGGCCGCTGGCCTTTGACGAAATAGGTTTCGTTGCGAACGATAACCGGCTGCCATTTGCCGCCGACTTCGTAGGAAAGACCGTTGCCCTGGCGTTGGATTTTTTCCAGGAACAGGTCCTGGTTGTCGCCCATGACCGAGGTCATGCTCCACGCCACTTTGCCGTTGAAACCGCCCAGCACCATCGGCAAACCGGCGATGGTCACGCCGGACGCCTGGTATTTCGGCGCACGAATCTGCACGTAACTGAACAGCGACGGCGCGCCCAGCGGCCCATGGCTGTCACTGGCCAGCAGGCTTTTGCCGCTGCGGCTGCGTTGCGGGGCAATCGCCCAGTTGTTCGATGACGTGGCGCCCAGCAGATTCAGATCGGACAGTTGGCCGGTGGCTTTGCTGATTTCGGCGAGGCCTGGAATCGCCCCGTTGAGCTTGAGGCCGTGAAGTTTTTCGGCTTCGGCCACCGGCAGTTTTTCGTCGGGGGCGGACGGTGTCAGCCACGGGAGTTTGTCGGTGGTGACCGATTGGGCCAGCACCAATGAGGAAACTTCCTCGGGCAGATTCGCCGATTGGCTGAAGTTCAGCAGGCAGAAAATCAGCGCTGAATCTTCCGGTTTCCAGTATTCGGGTTTGTAGCCGGTGGCGGTGAGATCGGCCGGCAGCTTGTCGCGGTAGCGGAACAGGTAGGCGTTGACCCCGCGCGCATAGACTTCGAAGAAGCGTTTGAGGCGCGGCGAAGAGGCCTTGTACAACTCGCCGGCGCTTTTCTTCAGGTTGACGGCGCGCATGTAGCGGTCGGCGTCCAGCAGGTCCGAACCGGACATCTCCGACAACCGGCCTTCGGCCAGCAGGCGCAGGGTGACCATCTGCGTGATGCGGTCGCTCGCGTGTACATAGCCGAGGGTGAACAGCGCGTCGTGGAAGCTGCTGCTTTCGATCAACGGCACGCCCATGGCGTTGCGGCGCACCGAAACGTTTTGCGCCAGACCTTTGAGCGGCTGTACGCCGGTGGTGGGTGGGAGCGTGTCTTGGGCGTTCCAGGTCTGACAACCGGACAGGCTCAAAACACCGGCCACTGCTGCGGCAACGCCGAACCGGGGAAGAAAATGTGTGAGGGCTGGCGAGGCCATGGCAAAGCTCCTGCGGGGGGTAGCGTCAGTAAAGGCGCTACGTTAGAGAGCAGGAGGTGGGCGCGCAAGCAGGGTAGGGGGTTATTTCAGGATTTGTCGGATAAACCGTGATGGTTGGGGTTGATGCTGTTGTTTTTTTTGCTCGGAGTACATATCCATTTTTGGGGTGACGGCGGCTATTGGTTTCGCTTTTACAGCGAGTCACTTTGGAAAAGCCCCAAAGTAACCAAAGGGCTCTTGCCCCTTTCGTTCGGTG
>NZ_AKJI01000155.1:0-1512 GCF_000282415.1 Pseudomonas sp. GM60 | reverse complement strand
CATCGCCGGAAAGCCAGCTCCTACAGTGGGTACTCGTTAAGCACAAAATATGTGAACGACACATGACACTGTAGGAGCTGGCTTGCCAGCGATGGGGCCGGGTCAGGCAAACAAATCTTCAGTCGTCTTTTTTCATCAACCCGGCCAACGCCGCAAACGGGTTATGCGTCGCCTTGGCAATCTTCGGCGTGCTCAACGAGCCTTCACCGAAATACTGCTGGTCGGTATACCGCGAGTGTTCGTTGTCGTGGCAATACAGGCACAACAATTCCCAGTTCGAACCATCCTGCGGGTTGTTGTCGTGGTTGTGGTCGCGGTGGTGCACGGTCAGTTCACTCAGGCGCTTGCCGGAAAACTCACGGGCGCAGCGGCCGCACACGTGCGGGTACATCTTCAGGGCTTTGTCGCGGTAACCCATTTCCTTGTCGCGCTGGTTGTCGGCGAGGATGCGGTCCAGCTTCGAGGTGTTGGTCGGTGTTGACGAACTCATGGGTTCACCTTTGTAAAAGACTAATGACGGTTATGACGTAAGTTTAGCCTAGCCCTTGAGCTTCTCGGCAATCCAGATGGTGTGGCGGGTGCCCTTGTTGCCGTGGGCGAAGACCTGGACTTCCTCGGCCTTGAAGCCCGCCTTCTTCAGTTTGTCGGAAAACTGCTTGTCGGCGCTGGCCGACCAGACGGCCAGCACACCTTTTGGTCGCAGGGCTTTGGCGCAGGCGCTCAGGCCGCCCGCCGAATAGAGCCAGCTGTTGGCTCTCTGGGTCAGGCCTTCCGGGCCGTTATCGACGTCGAGCATGATCGCATCGAAACCTTGCGGTTCGGCCTGCAGCACGTTCGCCACGTCTTCCATGCGAATCACCGTGCGTTTATCCAGCAGCGGGTTCCCGGCTTTCTCGCCCAGCGGCCCGCGATTCCACTCGACCACGCCCGGCACCAGTTCGGCGACCACCACTTCAGCGCTCTTGCCCAAATGCTTGAGGGCCGAGGCGAGGGTAAAGCCCATGCCCAGGCCACCGATCAATACCCGTGAATTGGGCCGTCCGGCGACCTTGCGGCAGGGGATCTCGGCCAGCGCATCTTCGGAACCGTGCATGCGCGTATTCATCAATTGTCCGCCGTCGCCGCCCTGGATCTTGATGACGAAATCCTCACCGTATTCGAACAGGCACAGGGCACCGCCGTTTTCAGGGATAGGCGCGGTGTCGAGCAGAACGAAACGTTTCATGGGGTTCTCTTGAGGAGGAAGGGCATGGGGGAGGCAAACGAACGCAGTTGGGAGTAGCCTGCAAATAGACAACAAGGCCAACGGAGCCATTGATGAAGCGCACCATTCTAACGGTCATTGCCTTGGCCGCGCTCTCGATAACTGCAGTGCAGGCCCAAGAGCTGCAAACCATTCCGACCAGCCCGTCACCGCTGCCCGGTTCGCCCGGCACGGCAACGCCGACGCCGTACCCGCAGATCACCCCCAACAGTGTGCCAAAAGTCGGGCCTGGCAGTGGCGGGCCGCCG
>NZ_AKJI01000154.1:0-4627 GCF_000282415.1 Pseudomonas sp. GM60 | reverse complement strand
CCGTACGTCAGGGGCAAAGCCTTTTGGTTCCTTTTCGGCGTTTGGAAAAGGGACTCGCCGTAAGGGCGAAACCATAAGCCGTCGTTACCGCAGCAACGGATATGTACACCTGAAAAAAACGGTCGACTACCAGGCCGCCATCGCCAGCAAGCTGGCTCCTACAGTTGAGCAATGCCGGTCACCCCGCCGCCAGCCCCTTCCCCGCCCGCTCCAGATTCCGCCACAACCAGACCGGCAACACATCAGGATCAAGACTGTCGATCAAATTCTTCAACGCCAGCCCCAATTCAGTATCACCCTCAATCACCAGACGCCGACGAAAAAACAGCGTGTCCGGATCCTCCTGACGACTGGCCAACAGCAAAAACTCACGCCAGTTCCCGCTGATCGTCACTGCCGCCACAGCATGCTCGGCAATCCGCAACCCCTGACGACTGAGCGTCAAGTACCAGGACAACCCCAGATCCGGAATCCGCAAACACAACCAACGCCCGCGCAACACCTCAAACTCGCCATCGCGCAACGGCTCGGCGAGGCAGCGATTGAGCGCCTGCTGCAACGCCAGGCGCTGCACGGCAAACGGCACCCGACGCACCAGCGGCAACAACCGGTCAGCACCTTTGAGCAACCACTTTTTTCGGTTCAGCACAGGCCGACCTCCTCGACGCGCAACATGCCGGCCTGGCCATGCCAGTAGCCATTGCACCCTTCGACAAACAACGGCGGCATCTCGCCCGAACGAACCCGCTGATAACTGTCAATCACCTCGGCCATGCCCTGCGCACGCGGGCTCAGGCGCAACAGATCGGCGCCGCAGTCCACCAGCCCGGAATAATCGGCGAGCAAATTGGTGACTTCGGCCGACATGGTTTGAATACCGTTGAGGGTAAACAGTGGCTGCCCTTCCTGGCTGGTCAACGCCATGCCGTCGGGGTAGTTGATGCAGCAAAACTGGCAGTCGTCCTTGGGCCGGTTTTCCGCGCGGGCAGTGAAACAGCGCGCGGAATAGGCCAGGGGCAAATGCCCATAGGCAAAAATTTCAACTTCCGGCACCGCACGCCCAAGTTCACGGACCTGCCCGATCACGTCGCGGATCAGCGCCGCCGAACACTCCACGGGCGGCACCCAGCGCGTCATTCCGCAGTCGAGCAGTTGCGCCAGCGAGTGGCCGTTGTACAGGTTGAGGGCCGGGCCACCCACGAACGGCAACTGGCGCTCGGCGAGGAACTGCACCGCGCCCATGTCATTGGCCTCCACCAACAGTTGGCCGTTGTCACACAGGCGGCGCAGGCTGGAAAGTTCCGACGCTGCTTCGATCAGCGTCAGGCTGGAGAGCACCAACTGCGCCCGGCTGCACTCCTGTAACTCGCGCCCCAGTCCCAGCCACTGATCCAGTGAAAAGGCCCGGCGTTTCGAGCACACGGTTTCCCCCAGGTAAATCACGTCCAGGGGCATGGCCGACATCTCGGCGTAAAAGTTGCTGAGTTGCTCCTTGTCCCAATAAAACAGGACCGGTCCCAGGCTGAGCTTCATGTCGCGTCCCCTCATTGCCATGATCGATGATAAGCACCCAGGGTGGTCTGGCTGCCCTCGGACAAACCGGCCAGCACCTGACGCCATTCTTCCTTGACCCGAAAAGCGCCCGGCGCGCCGCGATGGGCATCCAGCGCGGCGCGCCAGACCCGGGTGACTTGCTCGACGTAGGCCGGGCTGCGTTGGCGGCCTTCGATTTTCACGGCTTCGACGCCGATGGCCGTCAGCTCCGGCAGCAGGTCCAGGGTGTCGAGGCTGGTAGGTTCTTCCAGGGCATGAAAGCGTTTGCCGTCGACCAGGAAACGGCCTTTGCACAAGGTCGGGTAACCGGCCGGTTCGTCGGGGGTGTAGCGGTCGATCAGGACTTCACTGAGCCGCGCGCTCAACCCTTCGGCATCCTCGCTCCAGCGCACCGCCTTGGCCGGCGAACAGACGCCGCACAGGTTCGGTGACTCGCCGGTGATGTAGGACGACAGGTGGCAACGCCCTTCGGCCATGATGCACAGGCTGCCGAAGCCGAAGACTTCAATGGGCACCGGACTGCTGGCGGCCACCTGGCGCACCTGCGCCAACGACAACACCCGTGGCAGCACGGCGCGCCGAATATCGTAGCGCTGCGCGTAAAACGCCAGCGCGGCGGCGTGGGTCGCCGAGCCCTGGACCGAGAGGTGCAACGCCAGTTGCGGATGTCGCTGGCTGGCATAGTTGAGCACCCCGGGGTCGGCGGCGATCAGCGCATCCACACCGAAATCGGCAGCACGATCCACCGCCCGCTGCCAGCGCTCCCAGCCCTTGGGTTGCGGGTAGGTGTTGACGGCGACATAGAGTTTGCGTTGATGCTGACGGATGTGGGCGACGGCGGCGTCGAACTGTTTGTCGTCCATGTTCAGCCCTGCGAAATGCCGGGCGTTGGTGTCATCGCGAAAGCCGACATACACGGCATCGGCGCCTTGGCGCACCGCCGCTTTGAGCGCAGGCAGGTTCCCTGCCGGGCAGACCAGTTGCATGGGTAATCCTCATGAAAAAAGCGGCGCTGCCAGTCTAGCCAGACCGGCAGGCACTGCCTTGACGGCAATCAATTGCCCTCACTGCATCAGGTCGGCAAAGGACAGGAACATCACGTTGTCGTGCTTGAGCACTTGCTGCTCGCAGTCGATCACTGCCAGCCCGTCAGCCCAGCACGCGGCCGTCAGCATCGCCGAGCTTTGCTGAGGGTGCAGTTCCACGCTCAACTGGCCGCCAGCGCCGGGCGTCAACCTGGCTCGCAGGTATTGCCGACGCTTGTTGCGTTGCAACCACTCGAACCCGGCGGGCACGGCCAGTGGCCGTGGCATCACGTCCGTCATACCCTGGGCCCGGAGCAAGAACGGTCGCACCACCACCAACGCGGTAATCAGTGCCGCCGAAGGATTGCCGGGCACGCCGATCCACGGTTTGCCTGCCACTTCGCCAAAAGCCAGCGGTTTGCCCGGCTGCATGGCGATGCGCCAGAAATCGACGCTGCCCAGTTCCTCGATGGCGTGCTTGAGATGATCTTCCTCGCCGACCGAAACGCCGCCGCTGCTCAGCAACAGGTCGCATTCCGACGACGCCAGGCTCAAGGCGTGCCGACTGGCCGCCAGCTCATCGGCCATCACGCCGTAGTCATGTACCTCCACGCCCCATCCACGCAACAGCTCCGCCAGGCAGTAGCGATTGCTGTTGTAGATCTGCCCCGGCGCCAAGGGATCGCCCGGCTCGCGCAGTTCATTGCCGCTGCTGAGCAAACACACCTGCAACGGTCGATAGACTTCGATCCGCGCAATCCCGGCGCCGGCCAGCAATCCGATTTCCTGTGCGCGCAGGCGCTTTCCCGCCTTGAGCAGCAGGTGCCCGCGACGAACTTCTTCACCCTCTTTGCGGACGTGATCGCCAACGCTTGCTGGCGGCAACCAGACACGCTCGCCATCGATACGGCAACGCTCTTGCGGCACGACGGTGTCGGCGCCCGGAGGCAAGGGTGCACCGGTAAAAATCTGCACCGCTTGTTGCGCGAGCAACGGTGCGCACGCCTGATCCCCCGCCGCGATTCGCCCGCCGATCAACAGCCAGCCACCCTCCTCAGGCAGGTCGACGGCCCTGAGGGCGTAACCGTCCATGGCACTGTTGTCCCACGCAGGCAGGTTCACCGGGGAATGGATATCCGCTGCCAGCACGCGCCCCATCGCTTGATCCAGGCGGATCATTTGCACCAGGGGCGGCGGCGGTGCCTGATCGAGCAGGCGGCTGATGGCCTCGTCCACCGGCATCAGGTTGCCGAGGTCGCACACCCGGCCGGTCATGAGCGTGTCTCGCAGGCATCAATGTTGCGTTGAGCCTGAGGTTTCAAATGCGGGGCGAAATTGCAGGGGCCGGTGCGACTGTCCAGTTGTTCTAGCAGGATCTTGTTCCAGGCCGTCCGGCAGGCACCCGGCGAACCGGGCACGCAGCACACCAGCACGCCGTTGCTCATGCCGGCCAGTGCCCGGGATTGCAGGCTGGACATACCGATTTCCTCCAGGGATACCTGACGGAACAATTCGCCGAAGCCTTCCACGTGTTTGTCCAGCAGCGGCAGGACAGCTTGCGGCGTGTTGTCGCGAGCGGTGAAACCGGTGCCGCCGGTCATCAGCACAACTTGTACTTCGGGGTCGGCGATCCACCGGGAAACAGTGGCGCGGATCTGATAGATATCGTCCTTGACCAGATCACGATCGATCAACACATGCCCGGCGGTTTGCAGCAAATCGGTCAGGGTCTGTCCCGAGGTGTCGGTGTCGAAGGTGCGTGTATCGCTGATGGTCAGCACGGCAATGTTCAGGGGTTCAAATGTGCGTTGCGCCAGATGGGCCATGTCCAGGTTTTCCCGTAGATGAGGGTATGGGCCCAAGCCTGAACCGGAATCCTTGATGAGCCTATTCCTCCAAGGAGGTACCTCTCGGGCGCATGGGTTTCTGGCTGATGGGGGGATGGGTTTGTTGGGGGGCATATCCGTTGCTGCGGTGATGGCGGCTATTGGTTTCGCCCTTACGGCGAGTCACTTTGGAAAAGCCCCAAAGTAACCAAAGGGCTCTTG
>NZ_AKJI01000153.1:0-2780 GCF_000282415.1 Pseudomonas sp. GM60 | reverse complement strand
GCCAGCTCCTACAAGGGATCGCGTAGTTCCTGTAGGAGCTGGCTTGCCGGCGATAGGCCCTCAAACGTTTACACGTCCAGCTTGCGCGCCACCTCAACCCCAGCCGCACCAAGCTTGATCGGTTTCCATCGACGTTCATGGAGACTGATGAACGACGAACGGTTCAGGCCTCTTGCAACGTTTTGACCGTGTAGCGGCGCCAGATCAGGCGGCCCACGGTGATCAGCCAGTTCAACAGCGCCACGGCGAGAACGGTGAGCAACAGTGTCGCCATCCCGTGTTCGACGATGATCTTCCCGGCCAGCAACGGAAAGCCGAACACACCAATGAAGTACGACAGGCTGAACAGCAGCAACGCTTGCGCGGTGGTGCCGTGCGGCGCTTCATTCGCCGCCAGGCCATTGATCACCGAATACGTCAGCCCGTAACCGACCCCGAGCATCATCGCCGCGAGCACGTAGCTCAAGCCGCTGTCGACCACAAAACCGAACATCACAATCGAAACCATCATCAGCCCCGACAACAGGCAGGATGCGCGGAACGGATCGCGCTTGACCACGAATCCGGCAATCACCATCCGGCTGCTGATTGCCGCGCCCATGAAGCCGAAAAAGAACAGCGAGTAATCCAGCGAACGAGACGCCGCGTAGCTGGTCTGGAAACTCGACAGACCACCAAACACGCAGCCGCCGAGGCCGACCATGAGGATCGGGAACACTGCGCGGGACGATAAAATCTGCCGGGTTGCACGCCAGGAAATGCGTGCGACCGCAGCGGTCGGCGAGGGCGCTTTTTTCAGCTGCGCATCCAGGCGCCAGAACAGTAAAACGCCGATCAGGCTGGCCAGCGCCGCGAGGTAAAACGCCGCCGTTACGGGATAGCCCAGCGCACTGGCCGCGCGGCCCAGCAATGGGCCGCTGCCGATCCCGGTCATCATGCTGCCCGACAGCAGCGCAAAATATTTGGCCCGTTGGGCAGGCGTCACAAGGCTCGCGACGATGATCGGCCCGAGCGTATAGAAAACGCCCCAGCCCAAACCCAACAGCAAACCGAAAAACAGCAGCAGGTGGCCGAAGCCCGGCGTCAGTGCAAAACCCAGGCTGGCCGCCACCAGCAGCACGCCGAACAGCGCAATCGAACGCGCCGCGCCAAGCCAGTCGGACAAGTGCCCGGAAACGATCACCGCCGCAAACGTGCTGAGCATCGCCGCCGAAATCACGCTCCCGGCATCGTGTTCATTGCCGCCGCGCGAGCCGATCAACAGCGACAGCAAAAACGTCGAGCCGTAGGACAGCGACAGCAAATAACTGGCGAGGCAAAACAGGCCGAACAGTTTGCTGGAGACCTGAGGTGGAGCAGTGGACATGACGCGCTTCCTTGACCCGATAACGGAGAGTGTCATCTATCTATCATGCAAGGCGCCGATGTTAGGTCTGAGGTTATCGATTCCAGGGTTAGTGGTGGGCGGAGTAATGCACTCAGCCGATGCCGATTTCTTCTTTGAACAGCTCCATGAAATTTTTCAAACGTTCATGCCGGATGCGGGCCAGGCGTTGACCGGTGAGGGTCTGGAAGCCGTCTGCCAAGTGCAGCAGCTTGGTCTGGAAATGATCGAGGCAAAAGCGCTTGTCATCGTATTCCCGCGCATTCGCTTCCGGGTCTTGTGGGTCATACAGCGCGCTGCCCATGCGACCGGCGATGTAAAAGGTGCGCGCAACGCCGAGCATACCGAGGGAATCGAGACGGTCGGCGTCCTGCATGATTTTCGCTTCGAGGGAACTCGGGGTGATGTTGGCAAAAAAGCTGTGGGCCTCGATGGCGTGTACAACGGCGCTGATTTTTGCGCTGGGCCAGTGCATGTCGGTCAACACTGCAGAGGCCTTCTCGGCTGCCAGCCGCGATGCTTGCGAACGCAACGGCGAGTTCTTCTCCACCGACACGCAATCATGCAAAAGCACCGCTGCCAGCAGCACTTCAATATCGCCACCTTCCTCAGCATGAAGAGTGCGCACGTTGTGCCAGACCCGCTGCAAGTGCGACAGATCGTGGGCGCCGTCTTCCGAGGGTTCCAGTGCGTGGGGCAGCAACCTGGCGGCGAGGATTGGCAGCGGCGCGAAAGCATCAGTCGTCATAAACGTCCTGTTAAGTGAAAACGGTTGGGGCAGCGGCTCCACATCCTCCATAGATCAGCTTTGAATTTCCAGTGTGACGAGCGTTGCGCGCCGACTTAGTATGGCGTTTTCCACTTTTGACGAAGGCACGTCCATGACGATCGAAATCCGCCCGGCGACCCCCAGCGATGCACCGCAAATCCTCGCGTTCATCACTGAACTGGCCGATTACGAACGTGCCCGCCACGAAGTCATCGCCAGCGTCGCCGACATCGAGCGCAGCCTGTTCAGCGAAGGCGCCACCGCCCACGGCCTGATCTGCCTGCGCGACGGTTTGCCGATCGGCTTTGCGGTGTTCTTCTTCAGCTATTCCACTTGGCTGGGCAGCAACTGCCTGTACCTCGAAGACCTCTACATCACTCCCGAGCAGCGCGGTGGCGGGGCCGGTAAAACCCTGCTGCGCCACTTGGCGAAAATCGCCTGTGCCAATGATTGCGGGCGTTTTGAGTGGAGCGTGCTGGACTGGAACAAGCCGGCTATCGAGTTCTATAAATCCTTGGGTGCGCAGCCGCAGGAGGAGTGGGTGCGGTATCGGATGGATGGCGCAGTGCTAAGGGATTTTGCCGCGGGCAATTGACCCCCTTAAAAGATCGCAGCTTCGCTGGCTCC
>NZ_AKJI01000152.1:0-2749 GCF_000282415.1 Pseudomonas sp. GM60 | reverse complement strand
GGGCGAAACCAATAGCGGCCATAATCGCAGAAATGGATATGTACACCTGAAAGAAAATAGTCGCCGGATAGACCGCTATCGCCGGCAAGCCAGCTCCTACAGGGACCGGGTACATCCGCAAGAGTCGGGGCATATGGGCAAACACACAAAGGGCGCTCTATGATTGAACCCTATGACCACATCGATGCCGATCCGCCAACCCTGCCCGCCCGGTGCCTGCAACTGCGAGCGTGAACCGCTGCTGGAAAAAGCGGGCGCGGACCTGCGCATCCTGTTCCTGACCCGCACCGAGGAAAAACGCCTGCTCGACCGCCTGGAAAATCTCCAGAGCCTGAGCGACCTCGAACGGCTGCAACAGCGGATGTTCGAACAACTGGGCATCCGGGTCGAAATCGCCCCCGGTTTCAACGAAGTCCGCACCATGCGCGGCATCGCCATCTCCATCGGCGAATTGCCGGGGCTGTGCCGCAAAACCCGCCAGGCGATCCCGGCCGCGATTCGTCGCGGGCTGGAAAAACGGCCGGAAATCGCCTACGAACTGCTCAACGCCAACGACCTGTTGCGCGACGCTTGACGGCTGAATGCCCCCGAACAATCCCGAATGCCACGAAAGAGGATCAGCGGTCGTACGCGAATCCCGGCGCGCTGCTATGCCTTCTCAAAGGGAGAAAGACATTCAAGCCCGTCAGGATGAAGCGGGAAACAGGCGTGACCGTGGTCCCGGCGCCAGCCAGGTGCGCGAAGAGCAACAGGTGCCAATCCCTATCAGGAGGTGGCAGATGTTATTCATGGTCAGTTGGTCAATCAGTCCGCAAAACCGCAACAGCGTGATCAAGCGCTTTCTCGAAACCCAAGGTGCCCCGCCCCCCGGCGTCAAGATGCTCGGGCGCTGGCATGCCGTCGGTGGCTCGAGCGGTTTTGGCATCGCGGAAACCGACGATGCCGTACAGATTCAAAAATGGGTGCTGCAATGGAGTGACCTGATGAGCATGGAGGTTCATGCGGCACTCACCGATGAGCAGGCTGGGCCTCTGCTGGCGGCGGCTGTCAGCAAGTAATCATCGTCGTGGCGGCGAGTCGTGCTCGCCGCCACGACGCAGGCGCTCTGTCAGCGTCAGGCTTTAGATCCTGCTACGTCTTCACTCCCACCCGCCGCCGCATCTCGGCGGTGATTGCCTGAGCAGCAGAGCGATGCGCAGGGGGAAAATTCAATCGAGGTTGAAACTGCCCTGACAGACGGGCAGATGGCCGGGCACTGGGCACGCTGGCAAGTGAATATACTCAGCGGGAGTGGACACATCCTCCGGAGAGCAATCATGCGAACGGTTCACGTCATCACCCCCGAAAAAACCCCGGGGCCGGTCAATGTGGTGGGTGAGGCGATCACGGTTCTCGCCGGCGGCGATTTGAGCAAACCCTTTGAAATGCATATTCAGGAAGGTGTGCAAGGGGGCGGGCCGCCGCTGCATTTCCATCCATGGGACGAGGCTTTCTACGTTACCGACGGGCAGGTTGAAGTGACGGTCGAGGGCAAGTCCACCACCGTTTCTGCCGGTGGCTACGTGCATATTCCCGGTGGGTCGATCCATGCCTACAAAAACATCAGCGCGACCGCGAGGATGATTGGCGTGGTGTCCGATCCGCGCGGCGGCCAGTTTTTTACGGCGGTGGACCGGCTGAGGGTGCCGGAGGATTTGCCGCGAATCCTGGAGATTGCCGAAGCGCACGGGGTTACGTTTCTGATTCCGAAATCACCGCAGCCTCTGTAGGAGCCAGGCTTGCCGGCGAAGGGGCCTGTCAGTACGCCTTCGCCGGCAAGCCTGGCTCCTACAAAAAGCTATCAGTCAAGCCGCGCCACCCTTGGCCTGCTGCTCCAGATGCACCTGCAGATCCGGATCTATCTGCAACGCCGCCGCCAGTTCATCCAGGTAGCTGCGCTCGGCGTCTTGCTGATCGTCCACCAGCATCACGCTGGCCAGGTACATTTCCGCCGCCATCGCCGGGTCCGTCGCCGATTGCGCCACATCCGCGGGATCCAGCGGCCGGGCGACTTCATCATCCAGCCATTGCTGAAGTTCCGGGTCATCGGTGTGGCGGCCGATTTCAGTGCTGATCATTTGTTTCTCGGCGGCGTCGATCCGGCCATCGGCCTTCGCCGCCGCGATCAATGCGCGCAGGACCGCGTGGCTGTGGTCCTCGACTTCCGGGCCGGAGAGCAGATCCACGGTGCGCGGCGCCTGTTGCGGCGCGACCGCCTGGCTGCTTTGCCAGGCCTGATACGCCTGAAAAGCCATCATCCCCAGGGACGCCAACGCTGCGTAGTTGGTGCCCCCACCCGAGCGAGGCTGGGTCGCGCCACCCATGGCCGAACCGCCGCCCAGCAAGCCCCCGAGCAAACCGCCCAACCCGGCGTTTGCACCGCCACCGCCGCCCAACAGGCCACCGAGTAACCCGCCAAGACCGCCGCCCATGCCACCTTGCTGCGTCATCGAGCCCTGGCCGGCTCGCAAGAGTTGTTCGAGCAAATCGCTGGTGTTCATGACGACGTCCTCATCGGTTGGAGTTATCCAGTCAGGCAACGATAGTCCTCGTACGCCGTTGCGCCATTACCGTTTGGCTGACTTCGCTGCCTTTGTTGTTCAAGCGTTTGGGGGTATATCCATTGTTTTGGTGATGGCGGCTGGCGGTTTCGCCCTTACGGCGAGTCACTTTCGAAAAGCAGAAGGTGAGCTAACGCTCGGCCTGATGA
>NZ_AKJI01000151.1:0-4874 GCF_000282415.1 Pseudomonas sp. GM60 | reverse complement strand
AGGGGCAAGAGCCCTTTGGTTACTTTGGGGCTTTTCCAAAGTGACTCGCCGTAAGGGCGAAACCATAAGCAGCCATCACCGCAGCAACGGATATGCCCCCACCCAATCCCAAAAACCCTCCCAACCCTAGGTGTGATGAATCTCCCGATCCTTGGTTTCCGGCAAAAAGAACGTCCCAAGAATAGCCGTCATCACCGCAATCACGATCGGATACCAAAGCCCGTAGTAGATATCCCCCGTGGCCGCGACCATGGCGAACGCAACCGTCGGCAGGAAGCCGCCAAACCAGCCATTGCCAATGTGGTACGGCAACGACATCGAGGTATAGCGGATACGCGCCGGGAACAGTTCCACCAGCCACGCCGCGATCGGGCCATAGACCATGGTCACGTAGATCACCAGGATGGTCAGCAGCAGCAACACCATCGGGTAATTGGTCTTCGCCGGATCCGCCTTCTCAGGGTAACCGGCGTCCTTGAGCGAGGTGCCAAGGGTGGCGACGAAGGCATCGTTGCGGGTCTTGAAGTCGGCGGCCGGCATGCCGGTGCCCTCGAAACTCTCGACCACTTTGCCGCCAATGCGAACCTGCGCAACGGTGCCCGGCTCGGCTTTTTCGTTGATGTAGGGGATGGCTTTCTTCGCCAGTACCGTCTTGGCAAGGTCACAGGAACTGGTGAATTTGGCTTTGCCCACCGGGTCGAACTGGAACGAACACTGGTCTGGATCAGCGACCACCGTGACCGGGTTTTTCGCCTGTGCCGCGAACACGTCGGGGTTACCGTACTGGGTCAACGCATGGAAGATCGGGAAGTAAGTCACCGCCGCCAGAATACAACCGGCCATGATGATGCCCTTGCGGCCGATGCGGTCGGACAGGCTGCCGAATATCACGAAGAACGGCGTGCCGATCAGCAGCGAACCGGCGATCAGCAGGTTGGCGGTCTGCGGTTCGATCTTGAGCATTTGCAGGAGGAAGAACAGCGCATAGAACTGTCCGGTGTACCAGACAACAGCCTGGCCGGCAGTACCACCGAGCAGCGCCATGATCACAATTTTGAGGTTTTCCCAACGGGCGAAGGATTCGGTCAGCGGCGCTTTGGACGACTTGCCCTCGGCCTTCATTTTCAGGAACACCGGCGATTCGCTGAGTTGCAGGCGGATGTACACCGAGATGATCAGCAGCAGGATCGACAGCAGGAACGGAATCCGCCAGCCCCAGGCCTCGAACGCTTCCGTACCGAGAACGGTGCGGCAAGCGAGGATCACCAACAGCGACAGGAACAGACCCAGGGTCGCGGTGGTTTGAATCCACGAAGTGAAATAGCCGCGCTTGCCCTTCGGCGCATGCTCCGCGACGTAGGTCGCCGCCCCGCCATACTCACCGCCCAACGCCAGGCCTTGCAACAGTCGCAAGGTGATCAGGATGATCGGCGCCGCGACGCCGATGGTCGCGTAGCCGGGCAGAAACCCGACGATGGCGGTGGAGATACCCATAATGACAATGGTGATCAGGAAGGTGTGCTTGCGTCCGATCATGTCGCCCAGTCGCCCAAACACAATCGCGCCGAAAGGCCGCACGGCAAACCCCGCAGCGAACGCGAGCAGCGCGAAGATGAAGGCGGTTGTCTCGTTGACGCCGGCAAAGAAGTGCTTGGCGATGATCGCGGCGAGCGAGCCGTAAAGGTAGAAGTCGTACCATTCGAACACGGTGCCCAGGGACGAGGCGAAGATGACCTTGCGCTCCTCCCTGGTGATCCCGTGGTTGGGCACGTTGCCCGTGGTGGTGGTGTCGATTACGGCCATGAGTCTTCTCCGTCTTGCTCTTGTTGTAGGCCGGAGCACCTCACTAGCATCGTCGCACCCAGGCCCTGGGGCTGAAGTCATCGGACTACGGAATGCACAAAGCCTGGCAACAGGCTGACCGCCTCACATCACTGCAAGGTTTCATGAAGCATAATCACCTTCGTGCAGATATCCACTCGCCAGCCTGCAAACCCTCAAATACGCGGAGAACCCGCCATGAATCAGCGCAAAACCGGCTACGCCCCCGTCAACGGCCTGCGGATCTATTTCGAGATTCACGGCGCAGCGCACCCCACGCGACCGCCCCTCGTCCTGCTGCATGGCGGCGGCGACACCCTTGAAACCTCATTCGGTCAGATCCTGCCGGTGCTGGCGGCTGAGCGTCAGGTCATTGCCATTGAACAACAGGGTTATGGGCACACAGCGGACATCGTCGACCGTCCGTTCAGCTTCGAGCAATCCGCGGACGACACGGCGGCACTGCTCGCGTATCTGCACATCGGGCGAGCGGACCTGTTCGGTTTCAGCAATGGCGGCACCATCGCCTTGCAGGTGGCGATCAGGCATCCGGACGTCGTGCGCAAGATCGTGGCGGCGTCGGCGCTGGTCAATCGCGACGGTGCCTATCCGTGGCTCTGGGAAGCGATGGCCAACGCCACGCTGGAGAACATGCCGCCGGAACTGCAGGAGGCGTACCTCAAGGTCGCGCCGCAGCCCGGCAATCTGCGGCTGATGCATGACAAGGCAGCCCGGCGCATGCGTGATTTCAAGGACATCCCCGACGACGATATCCGCCGCATCACCGCGCCGACATTGGTGGTGGTCGGCGACGCCGACGTCATCCGCCCTGAACATGCCGTGCAGATGTTCCGGTACCTGGCACACGCGCAGCTTGCCGTGCTCCCCGGTACCGATCACATGCAGGTGACCACGCGCACCGAATGGCTGGTACCAATGATCGACGCGTTTCTCGATGCCTGAAAACGGGCGTCGTGACGCCCGTTTTCAGAGGGCTCAGCCCTGACAGCAGCGCGCCCCGACACGGCAAAAACAGGAGGCGGTGATTTCCACATCGGCCCGCGCCATGGCCAGGTCAAGGCGGGTTCGCGCCGCCGCGGCTTCGGCGTCCCGCCCCAAGCGTTTCAGGCATTCCACATAACCGTGGAGGCTCCAGACATTGTCCAGATGCCAGGACGCACGGCTGAGCGTGTCGTCCAGCCCCAGATCGGCCCGGTAGGCCTGCAAGGCTTCTTCCACCCGCCCCTGCTCCAGTAGCAGCGCACCCAGCGCGTGTCGCACCGGTTGCATCCAGCCCCAAGGCTCGTCGTACGGCAAGTTGTCGTCCAGTGACTGCGCCTCGCGCAGGTGAGCGAACGCGCTGTCGTAGTTGCCTTTGCGGTACTCGATTTCCCCGTGCAGCATGGCGCCGGCCACCGCCAGGATGTCGGTGCATTGATTGTTGAAGAGGTAACGCGTTGGCGGCACGCGGGTCAGCGCATTGATGAACAGCCGTTGTTCGGCTTGCGCGGCGGCGATATGCCCGTTGGCCGCGTGCGCCACGCCTCTGGCGTAATGCAGCATCGCGGTGGTCACGCAGTACAGTTCCTGGTCATTGGGCAATGGAGTGGCGAGGATGTCCTGCCATTTGCCGAAGCGGATCTGCACATGCACCTTCATTGACACGAAGCTTTCCAGCCAGTCGGCCATGGGCGGTTGCTCGACGCGCAGCAGTTCTTCCTTGATGGTCGACATCAGCTCGATGGCGGCGTCCAGCGCCGGTTGGTATTGCCCGAGGAACATCGCCGAGTAGAGTTTGAAATGGTAGTTGTGGCATCGATACAGGGTGTAGAAGTTAAGCGGCCCTTCCCGCTCCAGGAATTTGCGGTCGGCCAGGATCGCTTGGCTATTGGTGTTCATGGCCCCACGGTAATCGCCGCAGAGCACGTCGATGTGCGACGGCATGTGGCGCAGGTGCCCGGCGTCCGGCACCAGGTCGCGCAGAACATCGGCGGCGCGCAACGCTCGTTCGGGATGGGGTGACATTTCCAGGGTGTGGACGTACATGTGCAGCACGCCGGGGTGCGGCGCACCGCCCAGCGCCTGCTCCAGCACAGCCAGCGCTTCGAGGGTGTCGGCGCCCGGCGCGGGTTCACCGGTTTTCAGATCCCACAGCAGCCAGGGTGTGCGGTCAATCAAGGCTTCGGCAAACAGCGCCGCCACATCGGGATCGTCGGGAAAGGCTTTATAGACATCGCGCATCGACACCGCGTAGGCATCGTTCCAGGTGAATAGTTGTTCAACACTGTCGGCAGCGTCGGACTGATAGCGTTGCTCAAGCGCCCGGATCAGCGCTTGTTCCACCGGTTTGGCACCGTCGCAATGCGCCAGCGCAGTACGCGTCGCCAGTCGGGCCTGGGCGACGGCGTCTTTCAACTCCTGTTCGATAAACGCGTCCCAGCGCTTGTTGTAGTTGGGGCCGCTGGCATAGGCGATTCCCCAGTAGGCCATCGCGCAATCGTGGTCGTGTTCGATCGCCTTGCGGAAACAGCGGATGGATTCATCGTGGTTGTAGCCGTAGCACCACAATAATCCGCGGTCGAACCAAAGCTGAGCCTGTGGCGAATGAGTCGTTACGGGGCGGCTGTAGGTACCCAAATCGTAATAGTCGTGCATCGGTTTACCCTCTCGATCAGAGCCTGGAACCTCGCAGGAAATGCCTCACGGCCTGACTTGCCGGAGACCGTCGATAGTTCGGGAGATCCAGCATACCCCGGCTGCTCCAGCCGGGCGGTGCAGCCGACGACAGGCTGGCGCCATGGGTTTTCCCGGATATTCCGCTCACCCGAGCCCCTTTAGGAGCCGGCTTGCTGCGGGCGGCGTTCCGACGATGGAGTGTCAGTCGACAATTCTTTAGCTGACACACCATCGTCGGAACGCCGCCCGCAGCAAGCCGGCTCCTACAAGGGGATGCGGTACTGAGCAGGCATGCGCCCAGACGCCCTTTCGCATCATTGGCAAACCATTGCCGACGTCGATAGTCACCATCAACTCAATGAAGTTCTCATAAAAAT
>NZ_AKJI01000150.1:0-2419 GCF_000282415.1 Pseudomonas sp. GM60 | reverse complement strand
CTTGGTTACTTGGGGCTCTTCCAAGTGACTCGCCGTAAGGGCGAAACCATTAGTAGCCGTTACCGCAGCAACGGATATGTACACCCTTCCCAAATCCAACTCCGCCGCAAACTAAAAAACCGCGGCTCAGTTATTGCGCAACAGCACGTATGCCTCACCACCATTACGGTCATGCTGAAGAATGAAGTTTGCGCCCTGCAGGCTAACCTTCGACGGCACACGATCCGCCACCGCTGTCTGCGAATAAGGCTGCACAGCGCTCAGCAATTGCCGGGTCAGGCTGTTGTCGGACTGACTCGGAGTCGTGACTACGCACTCTTTCGCAGACAACTGCACCGCAAGGTTTTTGTCAGCCGTGAAGCCGATACGGGTAAAGCCCATATCCTGCAGATCGTCGATACCGTAACGCTTGGCGGCTTCGGCCGAACCGGCGAACGATGGCGCAGTCTTCAGGCAAATGTCGGTGAAAGCTTCAATGGCCTTGGACTTGACGGGAATCGGAGCATTCGGGGTTGATGCAGCGCAACCGGCGAGCAAGAGAAGGCTGGACAAGGCGAGCTTGCGAAACAACGAATTGGACATGACGCAGGGATCCTTCCATTTGAATACGACGCACAACCATCGGATCGCGTGCCACTTGAGCAGGTGGGCCCGAATGGTAAAACAAGCCCGGCCTCCACCGCGAGAGGATTAGCGCCGAGGCCCTTCTCATTCAGCATCGGCAATGAGTCAAGACGATCTGCATCGGACTCAATACGTTCAGAACCCAATAGCGCGGCATCAAAGGCAACACTGTCTCCACTCCCAACGCACACCGCGTTGTGTTGTGAAAGGTATCGCCACCCCACTATTGGAAGCCTGACTCATGAAAACCTTAAGCATCGAGAACTACACAACCAATGCCGCCTCTGGAAAATCATCGCTCGGGATCAAAACCACAGCGATTGGAACTTACGGAGCGTACTTTGCCCTCGCCGTGATCTACTTCTGGTTCGGTGGCATGAAATTCACTCACTACGAAGCGCAAGGCCTGGTTCCGCTGGTGAGCAACAGCCCTTTCCTGGGTTGGGTCTACAACATTTTCAGCGTCGATACCTTCTCCAGTTTACTCGGTGTCCTGGAAGTCTCGATCGGTGCTCTTATTGCAGGTCGACTGCTGTCACCCAAGCTTTCATTGATCGGTGGCGCATTGTCAGCCGGGCTGTTTTTCACGACGTTGAGCTTTATGTTGTCGACACCAGGAGTGATCGAACCCAGCCTTGGCTTCCCGGCCATTTCGGTTGCACCGGGTCAGTTTCTCCTGAAAGACATCGGGTTGCTTGCCGCCTCCATCTTCGTGGCCGGCCATTCATTAACCGCGCTGGAAAACCGCTGAATCGATGATCCTTCTCTTGGGATGGCCTGAAGCAATTCGATGTTTTCAGGCCATGCCCCATCAAGAAAGTCCGTCCCCCTCTCCCGCCAAATCTTTCAGCCAGTCCCGAGGGCTGTAGCCCGTCTTGCGACGAAACGCGCGAGCAAGTGCCGAAGGACTTTCATAACCGACTTCCGCGGCGATCAGCGTAATCGGCCGTCCTTCACGCAAACGCTTCTGCGCCAGGCTGATACGCCAGCTCAACAGATAGTCCGCCGGTGTCTGCCCTATAACGGCCCGGAAGTGCACGGCATAGGCCGCACGCGACATGTTCGACTCGCTCGCCAGTTCCGCCACCGACCAGGCTCGGTGAGGTGCGTTGTGCATTTGCACCAGCGAGCGCGCCAGTCGCGAATCCGCGAGCCCGGCCATCATGCCGGTACGCAGTTGGTGATGATCGAGCAGATGTCGAAACAGCAGGATGATCAGTAATTCGAACAAGCGATCCAGCGCCGCTTCCCTGCCGCAATGTCCGGCTGCCGCTTCAACGAACATCCATTGCAGCGTATCGGCCAGCAGTGGTAATTCTTCCAGGGACAGCACCAGGCAATCGGGTAACGAGGCAGACAATGGGTTATCGACCCCACCCTCAAACTCCATTGACGCACACAGGAGTTGAGCGCCATCGGGCTCACCGGCGAACAGTTGATGCCGGCTTGGGCGTGGCAGAAAAATCAGACTGGGTTGGGTCAGCAGCACGTCCTTGCGGTCGCCGCCCCGCAAAGTGACGGTACCGGCCTGCAGCAGGTGAATATGACCACGCTGGTCGGCTCCATCGTACGACGCCATACCGCACAGCCTGCCGTTGTAAAACAGGTTTGCGCGTACGCCGAACTGCGAAAACAACGTAGACAGGCGATCCATGGGTATTCTCTTGGAGTGGTTTTGACTGGGTGTATATCCGTTCCTGCGGTAACGGCGGCTATTGGTTCCGCCCTTACGGCGGGTCACTTGGAGAAGCGCCAAGTAACCAAGCGCCCGCGCCCCTGACGTACGGTGGCTCGC
>NZ_AKJI01000149.1:0-27307 GCF_000282415.1 Pseudomonas sp. GM60 | reverse complement strand
ACCTGACCATCGCCAACGGCACCTTGACGGCGGTGAGCAGCAGCGATGGCGGCATCACCTGGACGGCGACCTTCACCCCGACCAGCGCCATCACTGACAGCACCAACCTGATCACGCTGGACAACAGCGGTGTACAAAACGGCTCGGGCAACACCGGCATCGGCAGCACCGACTCCAACAACTACGCCATCGACACCGTGCGCCCGACGGCGACGATCATTGTGACGGACCCCACGCTGGCGCTGGGTCAAACCTCGCTGGTGACGATCACCTTCAGCGAGGCGGTCACTGGCTTCACCAACGCCGACCTGACGATTGCCAACGGCACCTTGAGCGCGGTCAGCAGCAGCGACGGCGGCATCACCTGGACGGCCACTTTCACGCCGAGCGCGAGCATCAACGATGCGACCAACCTCATTACGCTGAACAACACGGGGATCGCGGATCTGGCCGGTAACTCGGGCTCAGGCACCACCGATTCCAACAACTACACCATCGACACAGTCCGGCCCACCGCGACCATTGTGGTCGCCGACAGCACCCTCAGCGCGGGTGAAACCACGCTGGTGACCATCACGTTCAGCGAAGCCGTGAACGGTTTCGACAACAGTGACCTGAGCATTCCCAACGGTACGTTGAGCGCGGTGAGCAGCAGCGATGGCGGCATCACCTGGACCGCCATGTTCACACCGACGGTTGGCATCAAGGACATCAGCAACCTCATCACCCTGAACAACACCGGGGTGACCGACATTGCCGGTAACACGGGCAGCGGAACCACCAATTCGGCGAACTTCACGATCGATACTATGCTGCCGACAGCCACCATTGTGGTCTCCGACACGGCGCTGAAGGCGGGTGAAACCGCTACGGTGACCATCACCTTCAGCGAAGCGGTGAGCGGTTTCTCCAACGCCGATCTGACGATTGCGAATGGCACGCTCAGCAACGTGTCTTCGGGCGATGGCGGCGTCACCTGGACCGCGACGTTCACCCCGACGTCGAGTATCACCGACACCAGCAACCTGATTAGCCTCGACAACACCGGCGTGGCCAACGCCTCGGGCAATAGCGGTGTGGGCACCACCGATTCCAACAATTTCGCCATCGACACCGCGCTGCCGACTGCCACCATCGTGGTCGCCGACAATCGCCTGGGCATCGGCGAAACCACCACGGTGACCATCACCTTCAGTGAAGCGGTGAGTGGGTTCGATCTATCGGACATCAGCGTGGCCAACGGTGTGCTGTCGAACCTGAACAGCAGCGACGGCGGCATCACCTGGACCGCGACCCTGACGCCGACCGCCGGCATCAACGATGCGACCAACCTGATCGTGCTCGACACCGGCACCTTGCAGGACCTCGCGGGGAATGCCGGCGCGAGCATCGCTATTTCCAACAACTACGCCCTGGACGTAACCCGGCCAACGGTGAGCATCGTGGTCGCCAACCCGAGCATGGCTGCCGGCCAGAGCACGCTGGTGACGTTTACCTTCAGCGAGGCCGTGAGCAATTTCGACCTGTCGGACCTGAGCGTGACCAACGGCGACTTGTCCAACCTGAGCAGCAGCGACGGCGGCAAGACCTGGACCGCGACCTTCACGCCGACTTCCAATGTCAGTGACCCAAGCAACTTCATCGCCCTCGACACAAGCAATGTCACCGACCTGGCGGGTAACGCGGGGGCCACCGTGTCAGTCTCCAACAATTACGCAGTAGGCGTCGTGGCGCCGGCTACGGTGCAGGTGACCCCGGATCCGGAATTCCTCAGCAGCGACCCGGTGACTGTGACTGATAATCCGAACGTGCCATTGCAACCGATCATCTTCACTCCACCTACCGGTGATCTGGGCTCGCCGCTGACGTTTGCTCCGTTGTTCGAGAGCCGGGTGATCGGCAACGGCATCCGGCCGTTGGGCGACATCTTCATGAACAACGGCGCGCTGGCGCAGAGTTTCATCGCGCAGGTGTTCAGCAGCAGCGACAGCGGCGGCGAAGGTGCAGGCCACGGCTTCCTCGGCTTTGGCGGTGGCGATGGCGGGGTGTTCAGCACCAGCACGCTGTCGACTCTGTTCAATCAGGACGTTGGCGACGAGCGGGGTTCGCTGAATTCCTTTGGCAACCATTCGATCAAGGCCGGCGATGTTTCACAGGGGCTGCGCGGCGTGTTTGGCGCGCCGAGCCTCGTCCAGCAATTGCAACAGCTCAAAGATACCGAGCAACGGCAGGTCAACGACCTGGCCGCTGCTTTGAAACAGGCCGGCATCAGCGAAATGCAGGCCTGAAATACTTAAAGCAGTGCGTCACCCAGGGGCAGTCAAGGATGAAGAGAAGTCAGCAGTTGTTTGTCGCCAGCCTGCTCGCGCTGGCGATCAGTGGATGTGCCGTCAAAAGTGAACCGATCGAACGCAGCGTCAGCGAACAGCGCGCCCGAAGCGATCTGCAAAGCATGTACAAGGGGCAGGAACCGCTCAGCGGTCCGCTGACTCTGCATCAGGCCATGGCTCGCGCGGTGAAGTACAACCTCGAAGGCCGGCTCAAGATCATGGAAGAGGCCTTGGCCAAGCGCCAACTCGACCTCGCCAGTTTCGACATGCTGCCGCGCATGGCGCTGGACGCCGGTTATGTCGGCCGCAACAACGTCAGCGCCTCCAGCAGCCAGAGCGTGCGGACGGGCACCCAGTCGTTGGAACCGTCGACTTCACAGGACCGCGATCGTGAAGTGGCAGACCTGACCATGGTCTGGAACGTGCTCGATTTCGGCGTCAGCTACATCAGCGCCAAGCAACAGGGCGACCAGCGGCTCATCGTTCAGGAACGCCGGCGCAAAGTGATCAATACCATCGTTCAGGACGTGCGCTCGGCCTATTGGCGAGCCATGGCCGCCGAGCGCTTGCTCAAGCAGATCGACAGCCTCATGTCCCGGGTCGAGACCGCGCGCGGCAACAGCCAGAGCATGAGCCAGCAGCGCATCGGCGATCCGATCCAGGCGTTGGGATATCAACGCTCGCTGATCGAAGCCACGCGCCAACTCGAAGAACAGCGCCGCGCCCTGTCGCTGGCGAAAACCGAACTGGCGACCCTGATCAATCTGCCGCTGGGTACCGAACTGACCCTGGCGACCCAGGACGACTACGTCATCCCGGAACTCAAGGTTGACCTCGCCAGCCTGGAGCAGGAAGCCCTGACCAGCCGCCCGGAACTGCGTGAGCAGGATTACCAGAGCCGCATCAGCGCCGCCGAAACCCGCAAAGCCATGCTGCGTCTGCTGCCGGGGCTGGAGTTCTCCGCTGGCGGGCATTACGACAGCAACTCCTTCCTGGTGGAGCAGGGTTGGGCCGACTACGGCGTGAAGGTGACCTGGAACCTGTTCAACGTGATCTCGGCGCCGGCTGCGATCAACGTCGCCAAGGCCGGTGAAGAAGTGGCCACGGCGCGCCGCCAGGCCATGTCGATTGCGGTGCTGGCGCAGCTCTATGTGGCCAACGCCAACTACCGCGAGGCACTGCGGCAGTTCAAGACCAATCAGCAACTGTCGGACATTGACGGGCAGATTGTCGGCCAACTGCGCAATCGCTATCAGGCGGCGGGGCTGGGCGAACTGGACTTGATTCAGGGCGAGTTGAACACCTTGCAGGCCGATCTGCGCCGCGACCTGTCGTACGCCGATCTGCGCAACGCGTACGGGCAGATTTTTGCCAGCGCGGGGCTCGATCCGCTGCCGGACCAGGTGCAGTCCACCGAAGTCCAGTCCATCGCCACCGCGTTGGCCAATCGCGAATCGGCGTGGGCGGCGGGCGACATCACGGTGCCGGTGACGCATGTCCAGACTCAATAACCTGCAGGCGCCGACGGCGAGCATCAGCCGGGCACAACGTGAAGCCCGCAACGGCCATCGCGGCACGGTGATTTTGCTGACTGGTTTACCGGCGGCGGGCAAGTCGACCCTGGCCCAGGCGCTGCACGCCGAATTGTTCGAACGCGGCGTGCAGAGCGTCGTGCTCGACGGCGATGGGCTGCGGGTCGGGCTCAATCGTGATCTGGGTTTTGCTGACAGCGATCGCCAGGAAAATATTCGCCGTGCCAGCGAAGTGGCGGCATTGCTGGTGGAGAACGGGCACATCGTGATTCTGGCGATGATCGCGCCGTTGCTGGAGTTGCGTGAGTTGTTTGCCACGCGTCTGGGCGAGGATTACCGCGAAGTCTGGTGCAGCGCATCACTGGCGGTGTGCGAGCGGCGTGACCCCAAAGGTCATTACGCCCGCGCACGTCGCGGTGATTTGGCCGGGTTTACCGGGGTTTCAGCGCCTTATGAACCGCCCCCGTCCGCTGCGCTGATACTCGACACCGGGGCGCAGTCGGTCGAGGCCTGTCTGGATCGTTTACTGACCTGGCTCGGCGAGTGCGCCGTGTTGCCCAAAGGCTGATTGTTCAAGGTTTCGACAAATCCGCCATGCCTTTGAGCAGCTCGATGGGCAGCGGGAAAACGATGGTCGAACTCTTGTCCCCGGCTATCGAACTCAGGGTTTGCATGTACCGCAATTGCATGGCGCCCGGCTGACGGCCGAGCATTTCGGCGGCCTGCATGAGTTTTTCCGAGGCTTGCAATTCGCCTTCGGCGTGGATGACCTTGGCCCGACGTTCCCGCTCGGCTTCCGCCTGCTTGGCGATGGCGCGGACCATCGATTCGTTGAGGTCTACGTGCTTGATTTCGACGTTGGCGACCTTGATGCCCCAGGCGTCGGTCTGCGCATCGAGCACTTGCTGGATGTCGATGTTCAGCCGTTCGCGCTCGGCCAGCAGTTCATCGAGTTCGTGTTTACCAAGCACCGCGCGCAAGGTGGTCTGGGCCAGTTGACTGGTGGCCATCAGGAAATCTTCGACCTGGATGATCGCCTTCTGCGGGTCGAGCACGCGGAAGTACAGCACCGCATTGACCTTGACCGAAACGTTGTCGCGGGTGATCACGTCTTGAGGTGGCACGTCGAGCACCACGGTACGCAAGTCGACGCGGACCATTTGCTGGACCACCGGAATCAGCAGGATCAGGCCGGGGCCTTTGACTTGCCAGAAACGACCGAGCTGGAACACCACCCCGCGCTCGTATTCGCGCAGGATGCGAAAAGTCGATCCCGCCAGTGCAATCACCAACAGCAGCAGCGCGGCAAAACCCAGTTGCAGGCCCATGGTTATTCTCCATCCGGCGCCGCGTCAGCCGCGGCCACTTTCAGCACTAATCCCTTGCGTGCCACCACCCGGACCTGTTGCCCGGGTTGCAGTGGCGTGGCGCTGAGTACTTGCCACTTTTCGCCTTGCAGGTGCACCCAGCCGTTGCAGGCATTGCCGGGCTGCAACGACATCACCGGGGCCACGCTGCCCACCAGTCCGGCATCGCCACTGACGATTTGGCGCGGTCGGGTTTTCAGGGCGTGGATCACCAGGAATATCAACAACAACGCGCTGATCAGCCCCAGGCCGATCATCAACGGCACAGGCACTTCGGTGTTGCTCAGGATCACCGCGCCGATGACGAACATCACAATCCCGCCCAACCCGATCACGCCGTAGTTGGGCAAGGCGGCTTCGGCGATCAGGAACGCGATGCCGAATGTGATCAGCCAGATTCCGATGGGGTTGGGAATCAGCACGATTGTGTCTGCCGCAAACGCCGACCCGCTCAGGGCCAACAGTAATGCGACTGCACAGCAACGAATGTTCACTTGACCCTCCTTGTAGGAGCGAGCCTGTTCCGGGCGGCGTTCCGACGATGAACCTGAGAGCGCCTCGCCCATCCGTTCAGTCCGCGTTCCCGCTGACGCCCATCGCTAAATACAGTCTAGTCGAGCTGTGGATTGTACGAATTTTGTACAGTTGTCGACGGTGTTCCGGCGGGCAGATTTCCCGCGCGAAGACGCCAGCGGGCCTAGACTTTTCAATGGTGAGAACAGGTTTATTCATAGTCCGTGAACGTTGTTGCGGACACCGAGGTGCATCATGCGTATGGCAAGAACCGTGCAGAGCAGCCTGGAAAAGGCGCACTGCGAATTTGACATCGTTACCCACCCACACTCGGCCAGTAGCCTTGAAACGGCGCGGGTCGCGGGCATTCCTGCCGAACGGGTGGCCAAATCGGTGATCCTCGACGACCACCACGGTCATTTCCTGATGGCCGTGCTGCCGGCGAGTTGTCACCTGGACCTGAGCAAAGTGCGCAGCAGCGGCGAGTGGCAGATCACCCGGGAAAGCACCCTGGCGCATCTGTTCGATGACTGCGAACGCGGCGCGGTGCCGGCGTTGGGTGAGTCCTATGGCCTGGACATGGTCATCGACCCCTTGCTGACCCGGCAGAAAGACATCTACCTGGAGGCCGGCAACCACAACAACCTGCTGCACATGAGCGTGCCGGAGTTCCTGAAAATGGTGCCGCATGCCGAGGTGCGGGAGTTGAGTAGTTGAGTTTTGCGGCGACAGTGACACCGCCTTCGCGGGCAAGCCTCGCTCCTACAGGAGTATCGAAAATCCTGTGGGAGCGAGCCTGCTCGCGATTGACCGCGTAGCGGTCACCAAATCATCAGCCATTTCCAAGGAGCCCGACATGGAATCCCCAACCCACAGCCTCCCCTCCCTGTTCAAACAACTCGGCCTGCCGGATGACGCCGAAAGCATCGATAAATTCATCGCCACCCACTCACCGCTCAAGCCCGAACTGCATTTGGCCGACGCCTTTTTCTGGAGCCCGAGCCAGGCGCAGTTTTTGCGCGACGACATTCTGGATGACGCGGATTGGGCGGAGGTGGTGGATCAACTGGATGTGTTGCTGAGGAAAGGGCGCGGGGTGTAAAACCATCGAAGAAACTCAGTTGTATAGTTTTTCAAGGTTGCTCAGGAACTACAAATAGACCAGAATTGCGACCTTAATTGAGGTCTTATTTATGCAAAATGTTCTGGCTGATATGGCAGTTAGTGTGTCTGAGCTGAAGAAAAACCCATCTGCGGTTCTGAGCGGAGCTCATGGTGGGCCCGTCGCAGTGCTCAATCACAATCGAGTCATGGGGTATATGGTCCCGGCGGACGTATTCGAAGCAATGATGGAGCGCCTCGATGACCTAGAGTTAGCCGAAATCGTTCGCTCTCGTCGGCATGAAACGCCAATGCCGGTAAGCCTGGATGACCTATAAGCTCGAATTCCTGCCGTCCGCACGCAAGGAGTGGGACAAGCTTGGGCATACGTTGCGTGAACAATTCAAAAAGAAACTGGCAGAGCGACTTGAGTTGCCTCGAGTCCCGGCCGACGCCCTGCATGGGATGCCTGACTGCTACAAAATCAAGTTGAAGTCCTCGGGATACAGACTGGTCTACGAGGTCATTGATGAGCGTGTGGTGATTTCTGTGGTGGCGGTCGGTAAGCGCGAGCGCAGCACTGTGTACGAGCGGGCGAAGAAACGCTCATAGCTCACCCATCTTTCATTTGGCAGCTTTCAATCGTCTACGCGCAAACTCGGTTTCGATTTCCTCGTTGCTTAAGCCTGGCTCCTTGTGCCGTGAGAGCCGCGCCGTATCTACTTTCCGTTGCAGGAACCAGCGATAACAATCTGCGTCTCCGGTATTGGGGCCAGGTTTGGTTTCTGGTGTGGGGCACTCAGTCATTGGATTCTCGCTTGGGGTCGGCAGCGTTATATGGGGTCGAGCGATCCTTGCCGATTTTCGGCTATGCCTTATCCACTAAATTGTTTCAAAACTTGACCAACTTTCCCCTCAAATGACATATTGATAGTTAGCAAACTAACAGTGTGTCTTTCCGCTCGTGCCAAAAAACCTCGACGCTCTCCAGATGAACATCAGCAGCTCCATGGTGGTGGCCGCCCGGCATTGGCGGAAGATCTGCCAGACCACGCTGGTCAACTATGGAATCTCCGAAGCCTGCGCCGTTCCGTTGTTGATGATCGGGCGGTTGGGCGAGGGTGTGCGGCAGGTGACGGTGGCGCAGGCGGCCGGGATGGAGAGCCCTTCGCTGGTGCGGCTGCTCGATCAGTTGTGTCATGCCGGCTACGTTCGTCGCACCGAAGATGCCCATGACCGCCGCGCCAAATGCCTGAGCCTGACCGACACCGGTCGGGAGTTGGTGCAGGCCGTCGAAATCGAGTTGGTGCGCTTGCGTAATGAAGTGCTGGAAGGCATCGCCCCGAGTGATCTGGAGGCCGCGTTGCGGGTATTGAAAGCGTTTGAAGCGGCCAACGCTCCGTCGGTGGTGAACCCTTGAGCGGATTTTTTACCGGCGTTCCCCCGGCGCGGGACTGGTTCTACGGTGTGCGCACTTTCGCGGCGTCGATGATCGCGCTGTACATCGCCATGCTTATGCAGATGCCGCGTCCGTATTGGGCGATGGCCACGGTCTACATCGTTTCCAGTCCGTTTGTCGGCCCCACCAGTTCCAAGGCGTTGTACCGCGCGGTCGGTACGTTTCTGGGGGCGGCGGCGGCAGTTTTTTTCGTGCCGATGTTTGTTCAGAGCCCCTATGTGTTGGTAATCGTTATCGCGCTGTGGACCGGGATTCTGCTGTTCCTGTCGTTGCACTTGCGCACCGCCAACAGCTACGCGTTGATGCTTGCCGGTTACACCCTTCCGCTGATCGCCTTGCCGGTGGTGGATAACCCGTTGGCGGTGTGGGATGTCGCCGAAGCGCGGACTGAAGAGATCTTCCTCGGCATCGCCGTCGCGGCGGTGGTCGGCGCGATGTTCTGGCCGCGGCGGCTGGCGCCGGTGTTCAACGATTCGGTGAACAAATGGTTTGCCGATGCCTCGACCTACAGCCTGCGATTCCTCAGCCGCAACGTGCAGCCGGACGAAGTCAGCGCGCTGCGTTCGTCGATGGTCGCGACCTTCAACACCCTGGAATTGATGATCGGCCAGTTGCCCCACGAAGGCGCGCGCCCGCAAACCGTGCGCAATACCAAGGAGCTGCGCGGCCGAATGATTCATCTGCTGCCGGTGATCGACGCGCTCGATGACGCGCTTTACGCCCTTGAGCGGCGCACGCCGGAGCTTGTGGATAAGTTCGCGCCGTTGCTGGCCGCCACCACCGAATGGCTTGACCACAAAGACGCCGACCTCGCTCGCTGGCAAGCGCTGAAAGATCAACTCGAAGCGCTGCAACCCACTGCCGAAGCGCTGGATGATCGCAAGCAATTGCTGTTCTCCAACGCGCTCTACCGTCTCGGCGAATGGATCGATTTGTGGCAAGACTGCCGCAGCCTGCAATACGCCATACAGTGCGAAAGCCAGGACAGTTGGCGCGCGGTGTACCGGCATTGGCGCCTCGGTCGCCTGTCACCGTTTCTCGACCGTGGGCTGATGTTTTATTCGGCGGCGTCCACGGTCACCGCGATCATTGTCGCCTCGGTGTTGTGGATTCTGCTCGGCTGGACCGACGGCGGCAGCGCAGTGATTCTGGCGGCGGTGGCGTGCAGCTTTTTCGCGTCGATGGACGACCCGGCGCCGCAGATTTACCGGTTCTTCTTCTGGACGGCGATGTCGGTGCTGTTCGCCAGTCTTTACCTGTTCCTGGTGCTGCCTAACCTGCATGACTTCCCGATGCTGGTGCTGGCGTTCGCCGTGCCGTTCATTTGCATCGGCACCCTGACGGTCAAGCCGCAGTTTTACCTGGGCATGCTGCTGACGCTGGTCAACACCTCGTCTTTCATCAGTATTCAGGGCGCTTACGACGCGGATTTCCTCAGCTTCGCCAATTCCAACCTGGCCGGCCCGGTCGGTTTGCTGTTCGCGTTTGTCTGGACCCTGATCGCACGGCCGTTCGGCGCAGAACTGGCGGCCAAGCGCCTGACCCGTTTCAGTTGGCGCGACATTGTCAGCCTCACCGAGCCGGCCTCCCTGGCCGAGCATCGCCGCTTGGGTGTGCAGGTACTTGACCGTTTGATGCAGCATTTGCCGCGCCTGGCCATGACCGGCCAGGACACCGGCATCGCGTTGCGCGAAGTGCGCGTGGCGTTGAACTTGCTCGACTTGCTGGCCTACACGCCGCGAGTGTTCGGCGTACCGCAAACATTGCTGCACCAAGTGGTGGCCGAGGTCGGCGAGTATTTCAAAGCCTGCCTCAAGGCTGGCGAACGTTTGCCGGCGCCCGGTGCGTTGTTGATGACCATGGACCGCGCGCGCCGCGCCCTGAACCGCGAATGCGATGACGGCGCCCGTCTGCACCTGCTGCACGCCTTGAGCGGCTTGCGTCTGGCCTTGCTGCCCGGTGTGGAATTCCTCGGCACCGGTGACCTCGAAGAACCGCTTCCCCATGGCATCGATGGAGCGCCTTTATGATCGGTGATCTGGATATCAGCGGGGTGTTCCTGCCCACGCTGCTGGTGCTGATGGGCATTACCTATGTGATTTACCTGCTGGTGCACGGGTTGCTGACGCGCCTGCACTTTTACCGTCTGGTCTGGCACCGGGCATTGTTCAACGTGGCTCTCTACGCTTTGCTGCTCGGCGCCGTGGACTCACTCAGTCGATACCTGATGACATGAAAAAACCTTTTCTGACCCTCGGTCGCGTGGTCCTGACCCTGCTGATCGTGACCTTCGCCGTTGTCGTGGTCTGGCGCATGGTGATGTATTACATGTTTGCCCCGTGGACCCGTGACGGACACATTCGCGCCGACATCGTGCAGATCGCCCCGGACGTGTCCGGGCTGATTCAGCAAGTGGACGTGCGCGACAACCAATTGGTGAAACGCGGCCAGGTGCTGTTCAGCATCGATCAGGACCGTTTCAAACTCGCCCTGCGCCAAGCCAAAGCAACGGTCGCCGACCGTCAGGAAACCCTGGCGCAAGCGCAACGCGAAGCCAAGCGTAACCGTGGCCTCGGCAATCTGGTGCCGGGCGAGCAACTGGAAGAGAGCCAATCACGAGTCGCCCGCGCCGAAGTGGCGCTGATGGAAGCGCAAGTGGCAGTGGACAGCGCCCAGCTCAACCTCGACCGCTCGACCATCCGCAGCCCGGTGGATGGCTACGTCAACGACCGTGCGCCGCGTGCGCAGGAATTCGTCACCGCCGGGCGCCCGGTGTTGTCGGTGGTGGACAGCAATTCCTTTCACATCGACGGCTATTTCGAAGAAACCAAACTGGACGGCATCCACGTTGGCCAGAGCGTCGACATTCGCGTGATCGGCGACCGCGCTCGTCTGCGCGGGCATGTGGAAAGCATCGTCGCGGGCATCGAAGACCGTGACCGCAGCAGCGGCAGCAACCTGCTGCCCAACGTCAACCCGGCGTTCAGCTGGGTGCGGCTGGCGCAGCGGATTCCGGTGCGGATCGCCTTCGATGACGTGCCGGCGGATTTCCGCATGATTGCCGGGCGCACCGCGACGGTGTCGATCATCGGCGACCAGCAGCAGGAGCCGGCCAAATGAGCAGGGCCTCGGGTTTGGCGATTGCCGGATTGGGTTTGCTGCTGTCGGCGTGCCAGACGGTCGGGCCGGATTATCAACTGCCGGAAGAGGCGGCCGTTCACCGCGAAGATTTTCAGGGCGAACTGGCCGTGGACGGCAAGCCGGTGGTCTCGGCGCCGGTGCCCGCCGATTGGTGGCGCCTGTATCAGGACCCTCGGCTTAATCAATTGGTCCAGCAAGCGTTGGCGTCCAATACCGATCTGCGTGTGGCGGCAGCCAGCCTGCTGCGGGCTCGCGCGCAGGTCGATGAAGCCGAGGCCGCCGGTGGCTGGAGCGGTGGCATAAAAATGGGCGCCGAGCGTTTGCAGGAGTCCGGCGAAGCGTTCCTGTTGCCTGAGAAAGTGCCGGTGGCCAACATCGGTGATATCGGCATCAGCGCTTCATACCAGTTCGATCTGTTTGGCACACTCAAGCGCGGCATCGAAGCCGCCAAGGCCAATGCCGATGCGACCCAGGCCGCCGCCGATACCGCACGTATCACCTTGGTGGCCGATGTGGTGCGCGCCTACACCCAGGTGTGTGCGGCTAATGAAGAACGGGAAATTGCCCAGCACTCCCTCGACCTGCAATCGCAGAGCACCACACTGATCCAGCGCCTGCGCGACGCCGGTCGAGGCGATGAAACCCAGGTCACCCGTTCGCAAACCCAATTCAAGTCCCTGCGCGCCGAGATGCCGCGCTACGAGGCTGCGCGTCAAGCCGGGCTGTTCCGTCTGTCGATGCTGCTGGCCAAACCGGTCGATCAATTGCCGGACGGCACCGCCAGTTGTGCGCAGCTACCGAAAATCGCGCAATTGGTGCCGGTGGGCGATGGCGCTTCACTGCTCAAGCGTCGCCCCGATATCCGCCAGGCTGAACGTCGGCTGGCCGCTGCGACGGCCGGTATCGGCGTCGCCACCGGTGAGCTGTACCCGGACATCCGCATCGGCGCGACCATCGGCACCGTCGGCATTTTGGAAAACCTCGGCGAGCCTTCGACCAATCGTTGGGGCTTCGGCCCGTCGCTGAGCTGGAGCGTGCCGACCAACGGGGCCCGGGCGCGAATCCGCGAAGCTGAAGCCGTTTCCCAGGCGACGCTGGCGCACTTTGATGGTGTCGTTCTCAACGCCATCCGTGAAACCCAGACCAGCCTGGCGCAGTACTCGGCGTTGCTGCAGCGTCGAGAAGCCCTGGCGGACGCCGAACAATCGGCGAAGCTGGCCGCCGACCAGACGCACCGTTTCTTCCAGGCCGGCCGCGAGTCGTTCCTGGCCGACCTGCAAGCGACCCGCACCTACACCGACGTCACGGCACAACTGGCCGCCGCCAACACTCAGGTTGCGTTGAGCCAGATCGATCTGTTCCTGGCGCTGGGTGGCGGCTGGGAAAGCGGACGAACGCAAGGCTCGAATACCGGCAAACCCTGAGGCCGTTGCTATGCTTTGACTTGATGAGGTCGCGCGTCGAACTCATCAATCAAGGCTCGCGTTGGTCATGGGGATTCCAACAATGAAAAACCCTTATGCTCCCGGCTTCTGGTGCGCTATTGCGGCGTTGGTATTGCTGTCGGCCACCTATTTCTACGGCATCATGCTGGCCCACCAGATCGACAAGGCGCTGGTGTTTCTCGATAGCGCTGCGGCGCTGATCGCGGTGATGGCGATCGTGGTGGTGGCTTGGGCTTCGTTCCAGGGTCAGCGCATCAAAAAAAGACAACTCGAACAAGGCAAGACCCTGGTGCTGATCTGGGACACCAAGGTCGCTTTGCGCCGGGTCGAAACGGTGTTCGATCGCTACTTCTGGGGCAGTTACTGGCAACCGGGGCGCACGTTCCAGGAAGTCATGGGCGAACTCACCGGCACACCGCTGGAAAAAAGCCTCGAAACCTTGAAGAAGCAATGCCTGGCCCTCGACAAACAAGTGTCCGAGGACGACTGGCACTGGTTGAATAACGCCCGTGAACTCTCCGATGTCGCCGCCGCCATGGCACGCGAACGCTATCAGCTGGATTTCTGCGACCCGCGCGCGGACGTGACGGGCGGGGCGGTGATCAATCGGGATTTTGAAGTGCTGGTTTATACGTGGACGGCGCGGCTGAAAAGCTTTGATCATCAGCTGGATGAGATGGAAGTGCAGTATTCCTGAATTGATGTTGGCTGGACTGACGCCATCGCCAGCAAGCCGGCTCCTACAGGGTTCAGCGTAATCCTTGTGGGAGCGAGACCGGCTTGCCGGCGATGGCGTTTCCATATCCGCCGAAACCCTCAAACCCTCCGCGCGGTCCATAGACACTCTTTAACCTTTAAACATTGGGCCGCCCGGTGCGCCTGATGCTAATCTCCATCGCACTTTTCGCGCAGTCGTGACCGCAACCCGAAATGGGTTCAGGGAAGACGACCACACTCAAACAACGGACATTGAACGGGTCATTCATGAATAAATCAGCAGGCGTGCTTCTTGGAATCGTCGTGGCCATCGGTGCAATCAGCGCCGGCGGTGCCTGGTTCACCGGCACCAAACTCGAAGGGGTGCTGAACACCTCGATCGCCGACGCCAACAAAGAGCTGCAAGCCGCGCTGGTCGGCTCCAACGGCACCGCGTCGCTGGAACTGGTATCGCTTGAGCGCCACGTATTCAGCAGCACCGCGCACTACCGCCTCAAGGGCGAGGGCGAGATGTTCGGCGAAGCACCGGTCGAACTGCTTTTCGCCGACCGCATCGAACACGGTCCGCTGCCGCTCTCGCGCCTGATGTCGCTGAAATTGCTGCCGGTCATGGCCACCAGTCACTACGAACTGGAAAAGACCCCGGTCACCGAGAAGTGGTTCGCCGCTGCCAAGGACAAATCGCCGCTCACCGGCGTGGTCAACATCGGCTATGACAACGCCACCAACGGCACCCTCGAACTGCTGCCGCTGGATGTTGCACTGGACGACAAGTCTCACCTGAAATTTTCCGGCCTGAACCTCGAGGTCGCCGCCAACGCCCAGGCGCAGAAAGTCAAAGCCAACGGCTACATGGACAACTTCACACTGACCACCGTGGCTGAAGACCAGACACCGGTGAAAGTCGAATTGAGCGGCCTGACCCTGGCCAGCAATCTCGTCAAAAGTACCTACGGCTTTTACACCGGCGAGAACACCGTCGAGTTGACCGACAGCAAGACCACCTTTGGCGCGCAGCAGTCGGTGTTGGGCATCAAGAAATTTGAAATGAAGAACCAGACCGAAGAGTCGGGCACCAGCGCTTCCGGGCGTGCCGATTACAAGATCGGCGAAGTGTCCCTGAACGGCAAGACGGTCGGTTCCGCACAGATGGCCATGAGCCTGAAGAACCTCGACATTCCATCCACGATGTCGTTGATGCAGATCTACCAGACCAAACTGCAACCGTACGAGAAGGCCGCCGCCGAAGCGGTTGCAGCTGGCGAACCTGCCCCCGAACTGGTCTTGACCCCGGAAGAAGAGGCTCAGGTGAAAACCGGTCTGGAGAAACTGCTGGCAGCCGGCCCGCAAGTGGCTCTGGAAAACCTGTCGTTCACCACCGCCAACGGTGAAAGTCGCGCCAACCTGGTGCTCGACCTGACCAAGCCACAATCTTTGGACCTGACGCCGGATCAACTGATCAAACAGTTGATTGCCCTGCTGGACGTCAATATCCAGGTGTCCAAGCCGATGCTGGTTGATTTGCTCAGCGTCCAGAGCCAGATCGACGGCCAGGCCGACGTCAAGGTCGTTGCCGATCAAGCCACGGCCACCGCCGACATGTTCGGCGTCATGGCGGTCGGTACGCAGTTCGCCAGGCTGGACGGCAATAACATCGTCAGCAAACTGCACTACGCCAACAACCAGGTGGAGTTCAACGGCCAGAAAATGACCCTCGAAGAGTTTATCGGCTTTGTGATGAGCAAACTCGGCGGTGCAGGCGTTGTTCAGTAACGCCTAGACGTCCCGAATCAGCCGCCATGCCTCGTCAACCGGCAGCGGCTGCTTCATCTGCTCGGCCAGCATTGCCATCGCCCGCTCTTCATCGCAGGCGATGGCGGCGGTTACCACACCATTCTTGCCGAACAGGCCGATAAAGGGTGGATGGTACGGATCACCCTTGAACTCGACTTCGTCCCAGGCTTCGGCGTGACCAAGGTAGTCGTAGTTCTTGCCGAAGTGCCAGGTCCAGAAGTACGGCACATCCAGGTAATGCTCATCACCGCCCAGCATGTTCATCGCTGCGATCCGCGCCTGTTGTTGCGCCAGGCGCCAATGCTCGATTCGTTGCGGTTGGCCGTTGAGCGGGAAGGTGGCGATATCGCCAGCCGCCCAAAGCCCTTCGGTCACGCGCATCCCGCCGTCGACCTTCAGTGACTGATCCTTTTCCGTTGGCAAATCCTTGAACGGCCCGGTGGCCGGGCTGACGCCAATGCCGATCAATACCAAATCTGCCGGAAAGCGCTGACCGTTATCCAGGCGCACCGCTTCGACCTTGTTCGTGCCTTCGATCTGCGCGGCTTCACCCTCCGTATGAAACACCACGCCGTGGGCCACGTGGTGGGCAAGAATCGCTTTGCCGACCGTTTCGCCGAACTGTTTGGCGAAGGGCACCGCGTGGCGGGCCAGGACGGTTACGTCCAGACCGTATTCGCGTAGCGCCGCAGCGGACTCCATCGCGATAAAGCTGTCGCCGATGATCACTGCCCGCTGGTCGGGTTTGGCGGCGTTCAGAATCCGTTGTGCCTGGTCTTTCGAGCGCAGCAAGAACACCTGCGGCAGGTCGGCGCCGGGAATGTCGAGAGCGTTCGGTGTGCCGCCCGTGGCAATCAGCGCGGCGTCATAGGTCAATGTCTGGCCGTCCTTGAGCTGCACCGTCCGGTTTTGTGCATCCAGGCTCGCCACTTCACCGTTTATGCGATCGATGCGTTGCTCGCGATAGAAGTTTTCATCGCGCAGTGGCGGGACTTCTTCCGGCGGCATTTCCCCGGCGATCACGAATTTGCTCAACACCGTGCGGTCGTAACCGGCGTCAGGCTCGCGGTCGATCAGCAGCACACGACCGCCGAAACCCTTTTCGCGCAGCGCCGCCGCACCCGCCGTGCCTGCGGCGCCGGCACCGATGATCACAAACGTACGTTCGTCATCGGCCGGCGGGGTGTGAGCATCGTCCAGCGGCTGATCGTCGACCCAGACTTCGTCGTCGCGCACCTCCAGGGGATAGCGCTTGAGGCTGTCCAGCGACGGCGGTTCACATAGCGCGCCGTCCTCGATCCGGTAAGCAGCCTTGTGCCACGGGCAAATCAGACGCCCGTGACACAGCGCACCTTCGGCTAGAGGCGCCCCGGCATGCGGGCATTCACCCTGATAGGCGCGCAATTGGGCGCCGACCAGCAGCAAGACGATCTTGGTGTCGCCAATCCGGACTTCCAGGCCTCGGTTTTCGGACACATCGGCAAAACGGGCGACGCGGTGCAGTGCCATGATCGTTCTCCAGGCAAGCGTTTCACTTAAGAGTTTGGCGCTTATCCCGAGGTTCAGCCAATTCCCACTGCCACCGCGCGAACGGTCCGGCTATAGTTTGCACGCCGACCACGGCCCCACCCGCACAAGGTGCTCCGGTATGACCCGATTGACCTCTCTGAACCCTTGGCTGGCGGCCGTTGCCGTCGCCCTTTGCGTGCAGTTTCCGGCGCAGGCCGCAGAACGCTTCACCGTCAGCATTCCGGGCGTGACCGACAACCGCCTGTTCACTTCGGCGGCGGCCAGCGATGCAGCCGGCTGCGGCGGCAAGAACCAGTCCCCGGCCCTGAGCTGGACCGCTGGCCCTGCGGGCACCCAGAGTTACGCCATCGTCATGCACGACCCGGACGGTCAGAAAGGGTTGGGTTCCGACCACTGGATTCATTACGGCATCAAATCCGCGACCCGTCAGATTCCGGCCGGTGTTGGCGCCAAGTCTGCGTTTGAAGGCGTGGGTGGCAGCAACAGCAAAGGCACCATCGGCTACATCGGTCCTTGCCCGCCGGTTGGCGACAGCTCCCACCACTACATCATCCAGCTCTATGCCCTGGACCTTGCTCCAGACGCGTTGCCGGCCGGCCTGACCCGCGCGCAGTTGCTGGAAAAAATCAAAGGTCATGTGCTGAAAAACAGCAGCGTGGTGCGGCGTTATCACCGCTGAAGTTTTTTTCAGCGGGTTTAACCCGAACCGGTGAGGCTGCCCGTCTCAGAGGATGAATGGATCAATTTCCTCCTGAGGTCAGCCCCCATGTCCCTCCCTCTGCATTTCCTCCGCCCGGCCGCCCAGGGTTTCACCATCGGGTTGCTGCTGGCCGTTGCCGGTTGCGGTGTTTCGTCCAAGCCTGAATCTGCAGCAGTTCCGGTTTCGCCTCCGGCGCAAAGTACCTTGGTGCGCAGTGAGGCGATCATGGCCGATGCGACCTTGGCCAAACGCAGCGTGAGTCCGGCACCGATGGCAAGTTTTGCGCCTGAATCTGCGCCGCCGGGTTATCAGGATGAGCAGCGCGAGCAGTATCAGGCGCTGGCGGATAACCCGATTCACAGCGTCGCCGAGGCGCCGGTCTCGACCTTCAGCGCCGACGTCGACACCGGCGCTTATGCCAATGTCCGCCGCCTGCTCAATCAAGGTCGCCTGCCACCTGAAGGTGCGGTGCGCCTGGAGGAGATGGTCAATTACTTCCCCTACGACTACGCGTTGCCCACCGATGGCTCGCCGTTTGGCGTGACCACGGAACTGGCGCCGTCACCGTGGAACCCGCACACCCGCTTGCTGCGCATTGGCATCAAGGCATCGGACCGTGCGGTGGCTGAACTGGCCCCGGCAAACCTGGTGTTTCTGGTGGACGTGTCCGGCTCGATGGACCGTCGCGAGGGGCTGCCGCTGGTCAAAAGCACGCTGAAATTGCTGGTCGATCAATTGCGCGCGCAGGATCGGGTGTCGCTGGTGGTCTACGCCGGCGATTCGCGTGTGGTGCTGGAGCCAACTTCCGGAAGGGAAAAAGCGAAAATTCGTACAGCCATCGATCAATTGACGGCGGGCGGCTCCACCGCCGGGGCGTCGGGCATCGAGCTGGCTTATCAAATGGCGCAGCAAGCGTTCATCCCCAAAGGCATCAACCGCATCCTGCTGGCCACCGACGGCGACTTCAACGTCGGCATCAGCGACTTCGACAGCCTCAAGCAAATGGCTGTGGATAAACGCAAGACCGGCGTTTCCCTGACCACCCTGGGTTTTGGTGTGGATAACTACAATGAACACCTGATGGAACAACTGGCCGATGCCGGCGATGGCAACTATGCGTACATCGACAACCTGCGCGAGGCGCGCAAAGTGCTGGTGGATCAGCTCGGTTCGACCCTCGCGGTGGTGGCGAAGAACGTGAAACTGCAAGTGGAGTTCAACCCGGCGCAGGTCAGCGAGTATCGGTTGTTGGGCTATGAGAATCGCGCGTTGAAGCGTGAGGATTTCAGCAACGACAAGGTTGATGCCGGTGAAATCGGTGCAGGGCATACGGTCACGGCGTTGTACGAAATTGTTCCGAAGGGTGAGAAGGGTTGGTTGGAGCCGTTGCGGTATGGCAGCGCTGAGTCAGCCACCTCGGCAAAGTCTGGAGAATTGGCGATGCTGCGTGTGCGTTATCAACTGCCGGAAGGTGGGAACAGTCGCTTGATCGAGCGGCCGATTGCCGTTGGTTCTGAAGGTAAGGCCAGTGATGACCTTAGATTTGCGGCGGCCGTGGCGGCGTTTTCCCAACAGCTCAAGGATGGGCGTTATACCGGCGATTTCAGCTTGAAGGACACGCAGGCGTTGGCTCGCGGTGCGCGGGGTGATGATCCATTCGGTCTGCGTTCTGAGTTCGTGCAATTGGTGGAGCTGGCGCAGAGCCTGCGAACCACCACTGCATCCAACAGCGAACCGGTTGAAGGAGGCTACAACTGACATGTCTGCTCTTGAGCCGAGCGACGAATCACTGCTGGCCCGTTATCGCAAAGGCGACGGGCCAGCGTTCGAGATTCTGTACGCCCGTCACCGGCAAGGTCTTTATCGTTTCCTGCTAGGCCTCAGCGGCAAATCCGAACTCGCCGAAGAGGTCTACCAGGAAACCTGGCTGAGCCTGATCCGCAGCACCAGTCAGCCACAAGGCCGGGCGAATTTTCGTACCTGGCTTTACCAGATCGCCCGCAATCGCCTGATCGATCACTGGCGCAAACATGGAATCCACAACCCCTTGCACGACAGCTATGACGAGCAAACCCACGCCCTGGCCGATGACGCCGCCGATCCCGAACAACTGCTGAGCCTGAGTCGCGACAACCAGCGCCTTGAATCTGCCCTGCAAACCTTGCCCACCGACCAGCGCGAAGTGTTCCTGCTGCGCGCCCACGGCGATCTCGACCTGCCGCAGATCGCCACCCTCACCGAAACACCGCTGGAAACCGTCAAGAGCCGCTTGCGTTACGCCCAGCAAAAACTGCGTCGGCTGCTGGCCGAGGAGGTACTGACATGACTGACGCCCGCAAAACACCGGAAGACCAGATGCTTGAGCATTTCCGCGAGCATTCGACCGCCGAACCGCCGAGCCATCTTGATGCGTTCATCCTGGCTGCCGCACAGCGTGAAGTCCCTGCGCCGAAACCGAATCTGTGGCAGCGCTGGGTTCAGGTTTGTCAGAAGCCTCGTTGGCAAGTGGCGTTTGCCAGCCTTGTCGGCATCGCGTTGATGCTGGCGCTGGTGCAACGCACGCCGGAGCAAGTATCGAGTTACGACTTCGCCCCCAAAGCATCCGCCCCGGTTGCCAAAAAAGAGGCAGTACAAGCGCCGTCGTCAGTTGCGCGCTCGCTGGCTGCCCCAGCCGCGCCGATGGCAGATTTTGCTGCCCCCGCGCAGAGCGAATCGATCAGTGTCGAAATGGCTGATGAAGCAAAAGTCAGCAAACGCGTAGCCGCGCCGGTGAAAACCCTGGACGAGCAGTTGCTTGAAGTGGTTCGCCTGCAGAACGCCGGTCAGGCACGTGAGGCGGATGAATTGTTGGCGACATTACACAAACGCTTTCCCAAGGAAAATCTCGCGGCCCGGCTTAAGGAATTGAAGAGAAACTGAGGAATCAGGAGCTCTGCGATTTGGCATCCACCCCCGAAAGCGCGCACTATCGGCCTATAGCCGATGCGTTGGAGGATGCCGTGGCAAAAAAAATCGACCGCATCGCCCAAATGCTCAACTGCCCGGTCAAGGGCGAGGAACTGCGGCGAGCAGTGACCGAGAGTCGTAAGGAGTTTCTTCTGGCGAAACAGGCAGAAGAAGCTCTGGAGGAGGACGTCCTTGATGAAGAAGAGTTTGAGGACGACGAAGACGATGATTACGACGAGTTTGACTGGACGACTGAGTGATTTTCTCTGGTGAAATGATCTCCCTGTAGGAGCGAGCCTGCTCGCGATGTTCTCCCAGACAACGCGGGCATTCAGACTGCTTGCGTCATCATTAACGCCCATCGTCGGAACGCCGCCCGGAGCCGGCTCGCTCCTACAGAAAAAGCCCCACAGCCCAGTGATTTTGGGCTTGTTTAAAAGGGCTTTGGTTTACTTCCTGCAAGCTACAAATTCTTGCGCCATTACCTACGGCTACGCCAGAATCCGCCGGCTTGTGCGCTTGGGAGCGGGTCGGTAGTTTGATTCGTGTCACTGGTTGTCAGTGACCGGGTTTAGCAGCCCGCCGTGGTTAGTGAAGTGCATAGCATCAGTCAGGTTACTAACCTGCACGTTATGGTGGCTGTGCGTGGGGCGCCCTCGGGCGCGCCGGTTTGCTAACTCCCCGGTCTGCTAACCCGCGCACAGCCGCCACCCATCGTTTAGCAGCGACGTGTGAACGGCTCCACTTCTGGAGTTAGTCAAATGTCCAAAATAGTCCCCGACCCACCAGCATCCGAACCAGAGCAACCTGAACGCAAAGGCTCGCTCTTCACCGTCAGCCCCAACATCAACACCGAAACCCTGCTCGCCAACGCCTCGGAAGACCTGCTGTCGATCAGCGCCATCGCCGCCGACCTCGCTGACGGTGTGGACGGTTCGCGCCGCTCCAAAGCCCTGGCGCTAAGCCGCATGGCCGATGGCGTGCATTTGTTGGTGGAACGAGCGCTGGATCACCTGGATGAGCCAGAGATGGCGGCGGTTTTCGCCCGGCAACAAAACCAAACCGACCTGTAGGAGCGAGCTTGCTCGCGATGGACGTTAACGATGACGCGGGCAGGCTGAAGGCTCGCGTTATCCAGTCGATTCGGCGTTTCCTCTCAAACTCGGCGTTTTCGCCCCAGCGGCTATTGGTCAGGACGCGTTGACCGTCGGGTATCAAATCGAGCACTATCAGGTACCTATTTAGGTACCTTGGAGCCTACTCGTGGAGCAACTACTCGCTAGCCGCTCAGTCAGCATCACAGAACTCAAGCGCAGTCCAAGCACTGTGATTGAGCAGGCGGGATCAGAGCCTGTGGCGGTGTTGAACCACAATCGCCCAGCCGCCTATCTTCTACCGCAAGCCGCTTATCAACGACTTCTTGATCGACTGCAGGCTGCAGAAATTCGTGAGGCAATCACTGCCAGTAGAAACGATCCGCGCCCGCACATTGACGCAGAAACTGTTTTTGCAGAGCTAGACGCTGTTATTGATAACGTCGCAGCCGAGCAACATCGTAGATGAGGCAACTCAAATTCGCCGCAATGGCGCGTGAGGACCTGCAGCAAATTGCCCGCTTTATCGCTAAGGACAGTCCAGTCAGGGCAAGGTCTTTTGTTGGTGAAATTCGAACCCTATGTGAGCGACTCGTTGATCAGCCAGAGATGGGTGTTTCTCAGGAGGAGTACGCGAAGGGTTTGCGCAGAATTAGCCACGGTTTGTATTTGATATTTTATTCCCGGGTTCAACACGACATTCTGATCGAGCGGGTGCTGCACAGCGCCAGGGACATAGGCCGCCAGTTCGATACATCTGCTCAGGATTAATGAGTGTGACTGTTGCGCCACGCTTTCCCATCACCCACAAAAAAGCCCCAGACCCTACGGCCTGAGGCTTTCTCGTTTCTATATATGGTGCACCAGGCGGGATTCGAACCCACGACCCCTGCCTTCGGAGGGCAGTACTCTATCCAGCTGAGCTACTGGTGCAAGCGGGCGCCATGATACTCATATGCACTGCGGGCGTCCATGCTGCTGAATCGACTGCGCTTTTTCAAAGCGTAACCTGCGTTTGCTACGTTGATCAGAAAAATTGAGCAAATGCGGCGTTTTCGTTCTTTTTTTCGAACAGCCTATTGTCCTTTACCCCCTTTGATCCTAGGATTCGTTTGAGATTTCAAACGCTCTTGTCTGGGTGCTGAACCGCACGAGTTCATTCCGTGCGCTATTTATGTGCTTCAGCCCGGTGAATGATTTCCCTGACGGCAGCCTTTGAGGCGCCTTTCTACAATCATAATTTGCTCCGCGCGTGCCGCGGTGCTGTTAAGGAAAGCCGACATGCAGCTTAAAGACACCCAGTTGTTCCGCCAGCAAGCCTTCATCGATGGCGCTTGGGTTGATGCGGACAATGGTCAGACGATCAAGGTCAACAACCCGGCAACGGGCGAAATTCTGGGCACCGTGCCGAAAATGGGCGCTGCTGAAACCCGCCGTGCGATCGAAGCTGCTGACAAAGCGCTGCCGGCCTGGCGTGCACTGACCGCCAAGGACCGCGCCAACAAGCTGCGTCGCTGGTTCGAGCTGATCATCGAGAACCAGGACGACCTGGCTCGCCTGATGACCCTGGAGCAGGGCAAGCCATTGGCCGAAGCCAAGGGCGAAATCGTTTACGCCGCTTCCTTTATCGAGTGGTTCGCCGAAGAAGCCAAGCGCGTCTACGGTGACGTGATTCCGGGCCACCAGCCAGACAAGCGCCTGATCGTGATCAAGCAGCCTATCGGCGTGACCGCTGCAATCACCCCGTGGAACTTCCCGGCTGCGATGATCACCCGTAAAGCCGGCCCGGCCCTGGCCGCCGGTTGCACCATGGTGCTCAAGCCTGCTTCGCAAACTCCGTTTTCCGCTTTCGCTCTGGCTGAACTGGCTCAGCGTGCCGGCATTCCTGCGGGCGTGTTCAGCGTTGTTTCCGGCAGCGCCGGCGACATCGGCAGCGAGCTGACCAGCAACCCGATCGTTCGCAAACTGTCCTTCACTGGCTCGACCGAAATCGGTCGTCAGTTGATGGCTGAATGCGCCAAGGACATCAAGAAAGTGTCCCTGGAGCTGGGCGGCAACGCGCCGTTCATCGTGTTCGACGACGCGGATCTGGATAAGGCCGTCGAAGGCGCGATCATCTCCAAATACCGCAACAACGGCCAGACCTGCGTCTGCGCCAACCGCCTGTACATTCAGGATTCGGTCTACGATGCGTTCGCTGAAAAACTGAAAGTGGCTGTGGCCAAACTCAAGATCGGCAACGGTCTGGAAGTGGGCACCACCACTGGCCCGCTGATCGACGAAAAAGCCGTGGCCAAGGTGCAAGAGCACATCGCTGACGCCATTTCCAAAGGCGCAACTGTTCTGGCTGGCGGCAAGTCGATGGAAGGCAACTTCTTCGAGCCGACCATCCTGACCAACGTGCCGAACAACGCAGCCGTGGCCAAGGAAGAAACCTTCGGTCCATTGGCGCCGCTGTTCCGCTTCAAAGACGAAGCCGACGTGATCGCGATGTCCAACGACACCGAGTTCGGCCTGGCCTCGTACTTCTATGCTCGCGACCTGGGTCGCGTGTTCCGTGTGGCGGAAGCCCTGGAATACGGCATGGTTGGCGTCAACACCGGGTTGATCTCCAACGAAGTCGCGCCGTTCGGCGGCATCAAGGCGTCGGGCCTGGGCCGTGAAGGCTCCAAGTACGGCATCGAAGATTACCTGGAAATCAAATACCTCTGCCTGGGCATCTAAGCTCGAGGGCATAAGCCCGGCAAGGCATTGCTTCAAACGCAAAGGGCACGAGAGCGCTGACCCTTTGCGTGCTTCAACCGGAATTTTCTCTGTGGCCGGGAACGCTGTGGCAGTCGATCATCGCATGCTGCCTCAGTTGCCTCCCCGCCGCATTTTCCTTGAACCACGCCGCCCGATGAGCGGTGAATGAGGACTTTATGAGCAAGACTAACGCTTCCCTGATGAAACGCCGCGAAGCCGCTGTACCACGCGGTGTTGGCCAGATTCACCCGATCTTCGCCGAGTCCGCGAAGAACGCCACCGTGACCGACGTTGAAGGTCGCGAGTTCATCGACTTCGCCGGCGGTATCGCCGTGCTGAACACCGGCCACGTGCACCCGAAAATCATCGCCGCCGTGACCGAGCAGCTGAACAAGCTGACCCACACCTGCTTCCAGGTACTGGCCTACGAGCCGTACGTAGAAGTGTGCGAAAAAATCAACGCCAAGGTGCCAGGTGATTTCGCCAAGAAAACCCTGCTGGTGACCACCGGTTCCGAAGCCGTTGAAAACTCCATCAAGATCGCCCGTGCCGCCACTGGCCGTGCCGGCGTGATCGCGTTCACCGGCGCTTACCACGGTCGCACCATGATGACCCTGGGCCTGACCGGTAAAGTCGTGCCTTACTCGGCCGGCATGGGCCTGATGCCGGGCGGCATCTTCCGCGCGCTGTACCCGAACGAACTGCACGGTGTGAGCATCGACGATTCGATCGCCAGCATCGAACGCATCTTCAAGAACGACGCCGAGCCGCGTGACATCGCTGCCATCATCATCGAACCGGTTCAGGGCGAAGGCGGTTTCTACGTCGCGCCTAAAGAGTTCATGAAGCGCCTGCGCGCCCTGTGCGACCAGCACGGCATCCTGCTGATCGCTGACGAAGTGCAGACTGGCGCTGGCCGTACCGGCACCTTCTTCGCCATGGAACAGATGGGCGTTGCCGCCGACCTGACCACCTTTGCCAAATCCATCGCTGGCGGCTTCCCGCTGGCCGGTGTGTGCGGCAAGGCCGAATACATGGACGCCATCGCTCCAGGCGGCCTGGGCGGCACCTACGCCGGTAGCCCGATCGCTTGCGCCGCGGCCCTGGCCGTGATGGAAGTGTTCGAAGAAGAGCACCTGCTGGGTCGCTGCAAGGCAGTCGGCGAGCGTCTGGTCACTGGCCTGAAAGCCATCCAGGCCAAGTACCCGGTGATCGGCGAAGTCCGTGCCCTGGGCGCGATGATCGCGGTAGAGCTGTTCGTCGATGGCGACAGCCACAAGCCAAACGCTCCAGCGGTCGCTGCCGTCGTGGCCAAGGCTCGTGAAAAAGGCCTGATCCTGCTGTCCTGCGGCACCTACGGCAACGTTCTGCGCGTCCTGGTACCGCTGACCTCGCCGGACGAGCAACTGGACAAAGGCCTGGCGATCATCGAAGAGTGCTTCGCCGAGCTCTGATCACCGAGTGTGACCTGATCGACAAAAAACCCGCTTCGGCGGGTTTTTTCGTGACTGCAGAACCTGCCGCACTTTTTCAAATGGCCCGCATTGACTAAGGTGCAAGCAGTGCAAATGGAGTATGCAGATGACCGCTGTAGTTTTGCCCGCCGTACCGCGTGTGCTGATTGCCGAAGCTGACCCCTGGTCCCGCGACTTGCTCAAGCAGGTGCTGTTGAAAGTGCGCTGTGACGCGCGGCTGGATCTATGTGCCGACGGTCAGCAGGCGTTGGAGCTGCTGGCGGAAAATCCGTATGACCTGGTGATCGTCGACTGGGAGTTGCCCGGCGTCGATGGCTTGAACGTCTTGCGCAATGTCCGCCAGCGCAAACGCAATCCGCCGTTGCCTTTTATTCTGATGAGCACCCGCAACGACAGCGCCAGCGTGCGCGAAGCCTTGCCCCTGGCGCCCACGGCGTACCTGACCAAACCCCTGAACATGGAAAGCCTGACACACCGTCTGCAGGATTTGCTGCTGAACGCCGGGGAACAGGTCTCGTGTGAGGTGCCGACGTTGGCGCCGGGCATGAGCTTGTCGGCGTACCTGGAGTGTCGTCGTGAGTTTACCGACGGTGCGCCGCTGATGACCGACGTGGAACTGGCGGTCAAGCGCAGCCTTAATCCCAACGGTCTTGACCTGAAGTTGCTGGAAGATGAAATCCGCATTGATCCACAGATCACTGCCGTCCTGATCGCCGCCGCCAACAGTGCGGCCCAGCATCACGGCGCTGCGGTACAAACCCTGTCCCAGGCGCTGCATCGGCTGGGCACCGGGCAGAGCATGAATCTGATTTTGGGGTTGGCGCTCAAGCGCAGTGCGCGGCTCAGCGATCCGCTGCTGGCCGATTATGCCGAGCGTTACTGGAACCTCTCGCTGCACACCGCTGAATACGCCCGGACATTGGCGCGCTTGCTGGATCTGGATCAGGAGCGCTGCTACTGCGCAGGCATGCTGCATCGCTTGGGTGACCTTGCGTTGCTGCGGTGTTTGCAGGAATGGAAGCAGTCCGGTGGAGAGCTGGATGAATGGGAGGAAGTCGGTGATGCACTGGCCGAGTTCGGTGCGGCCTATGGTTCGGCGCTGCGTACGCGCTGGCGCCTGCCTCTGGAGCTGCGAGAGCTGATTGCGGCGGTCTACCAGCTCGGTGGCGGGGTTTACTCGCGCGAAGCGCTGGTGATGAACATGGCGGCGCAGTTGGCGCGATTGAATGAGCATGAAGGCATCGAGGAACTGGCCAAGAGCCGGACGGCGCGGCTGCTCAAGATTGGCTTGCCGGAATTGATACGTTTGCGCAAAAAGTAAACCTGACCCCCAAACCCTGTAGGAGCCGGCTTGCTGGCGATGGCGATATCACAGCCAACATCAATGTTGAATGTTATGGCCCCATCGCCGGCAAGCC
>NZ_AKJI01000148.1:0-6964 GCF_000282415.1 Pseudomonas sp. GM60 | reverse complement strand
CAAAATCACCACCTGCCTCAAGGGCCAATCGCCAGCAAGCTGGCTCCTGCAAATGGTGCATATGACGGAGGACACGGGGATTGTCCCGGCCCCTGTAGGAGCCGGCTTGCTGGCGATGGCATTTTCAAAGTCACCACCTGCCTCAAGAGCCAATCGCCAGCAAGCTGGCTCCTACAGAACCTCGGCTCGGGCGTTGCGGCGAATTACTTGTGGCGGTTGGCCGAAGGCTCTGAGGAAGGCTTCACGCATGCGCCGGCGGTCGCTAAAACCGGTTTCGGTGGCGATCTGATCGAGGGTCAACCGCCCGCGTTCCAGCATCTGCCGAGCCGCTTCCAGGCGCAGGTTTTCGATGGCTTTGGCTGGCGACTGCCCGGTTTCGGCGCGAAACGCCCGGCTGAACTGGCGCGGGCTGAGGCTCGCCACGTCCGCCAGGTGTTCCACTGACAACGTTTCGGCGAGGTGTTCGCGGGCATAACCGAGCACGGTCTGGATGCGGTCGGATTTCGGCTCCAGCTCCAGCAGCGCCGAGTGCTGGGACTGGCCGCCCGCGCGTCGGTGGTACATCACCAGTTTCTGCGCCACGGCGCGGGCGAGTTCGGCGCCGTGATCCTTTTCAACCATGGCCAGCGCCAGGTCGATGCCGGCGGTCATCCCGGCAGACGTCCAGATCGAACCGTCGACCACGTAGATGCGATCCTCTTCCACTTTGATCGACGGAAACCGCGCCTGCAGTTCCCGTGCGTACGCCCAATGCGTGGTCGCCCGCCGTCCTTCAAGCAAACCCGCCTGGGCCAACACAAAGGCACCGGAACAGATCGACGCCGTGCGCCGTGCGGTCTTGATGCTGGCGCGCAGGTAATTCAATACCCCCTCGGGTGCCTGCTCGAGAATGGCATCGCCGCCAACCACGATCACCGTGTCGAACACCCGTTCACCAAACGCCTCGGTGCCAACGCTCAAACCGCCGGAGGCGCGCAAAGTGCGGCCGTCTTCGGACACCACACTCACCGCATAAAGCGTCTCGCCAGCGCTGAAGTTGGCGTATTCGAACACTGGCATCGCCGCCAGCGCCATGGACTGGAAGCCGTCAAACACCACAAACGCTACGGAAGTCATTGCCGGCCCCTCAAAAGGATATGTCCTGAAAACGTACTTTAAACGTCATTTGAGACAAGCGTCAGTCAATTTATAACTGTTCACACCCGGCGAACACCTCGCCTCACTGTGAAGGAAACAGAACATGGCTCTCTCGTCCAAAGGCACCGCCCTGATCACGGGCGCTTCATCCGGCATCGGCGCGGTCTACGCCGACCGTCTCGCCCGTCAGGGGTATGACTTGATTCTGGTCGCCCGCAGCCAGGCCAAACTGAACGCCTTGGCCAATCACCTGAGCAACGAAACCGGGCGTGCCGTGGAAGTGGTCGCCGCCGACCTGAAAAACCGGGCCGATCTGCGCCGGGTTGAAGGCATTCTGCATAACGACGCCAGCATTACATTGCTGGTCAACAACGCCGGGGTCGGCGCCGTGATGCCGCTGCTGGGCAGCCCGGTGGATGACATGGAAGACATGATCACCCTCAACATCACCGCGCTGATGCGCCTGGCCTACGCGGTTGTGCCAGGCTTCGTCGCCCGTGGCACCGGAACCGTGATCAACATCTCCTCGATCGTCGCGATTGCGCCGGAAATCCTCAACGGCGTGTACGGCGGGACCAAGGCATTTGTGTTGGGCCTGAGCCAATCGCTGCACCACGAATTGGCGGATAAAGGCATCCGTATTCAGGCCGTGCTGCCCGGCGCCACTGCGACTGACTTCTGGAGCGAGGCCGGCAACCCGGTGGAAAACCTGCCGCAGGAGATCGTGATGTCCGCTGAGGACATGGTCGACGCCGCGCTGGTGGGGCTTGCGAGCGGGGAAGTGGTGACCATTCCGGGCCTGCACGATGGCGAGCAGTGGGATCGTTACGAAACCCAGCGCAAAACCCTGTCGGGCTTGTTCGGCAACTCCACGGCGGCACCGCGTTATCGTTGAAACAGCAAGCTCGGGCCAGGGTGATCTAAGCTTGGATAAGGACCGTGCAACACCGGCTGGTTGAAGAACTCGACCCGTCGGTGTTCGCCCGAGGAACCCAACATGCTTCACATCAGAACCCCCCTGATCCTGCACCCGGGTTTGTCGACCCCCACTCGGCGGATCTGGCTCAAGCTGGAAAACCTGCAACCCAGCGGCTCGTTCAAGTTGCGCGGCATGGGGCTGTTGTGCAGCCAGGCAAAGGCCGAGGGCAAGCGCAAGGTGGTCTGTCCTTCCGGTGGCAACGCCGGTTTCGCCACCGCTGTCGCGGCGGCCAGCCTGGGGTTGCAAGCCTGCATCGTGGTGCCACACACCACCCCGGAAAGCACGCGCGCGAGGATTCGCAAAACCGGTGCCGAAGTGATCGTTCACGGCAAGGTCTGGGACGACGCCAATCAGCGGGCGAAGGAGCTTTCAAAAGGGGCAGACACCGAATATGTGCCGGCCTTCGATCATCCGGTGTTGTGGGAAGGGCACAGCACGATGATCGATGAGATTCTCGAGGACTGCCCTCAAGTCGACACGCTGGTGACGTCGGTGGGGGGCGGTGGTTTGCTGGCAGGCATTCTCACTGGATTGATTCGGCATGGCCGTATGGATTGCCGCATCATCGCCTGCGAAACCATGGGTGCGGCGTCTTTTTCGGCCGCGATCAAGGCCGGGCATCCGGTCAGGCTTTCGCGCATCGACACCGTTGCCACCTCGCTCGGCGCGGCTCAAGTGGCCGCCTGGCCGGTGCAACACATCCTCGATTTTCCTCATCAATGCGTGGTGCTCGGCGATGACGAAGCGATCATGGGCGTGGTGCGGTATGCCAACGATTTACGTCAGCTGGTTGAACCGGCGTGCGGTGTTTCGTTGGCAATCGGCTATCTGGACCACCCGGCAATTGCCGATGCCCATGACGTGGTGATCGTGGTGTGCGGTGGCGTCAGCATCAACGCACAACTCGTTGCCGGATGGGCGCGTTCATCCGCTGAAAGCGCAAAGTAGCCGGCAAGCGAAGCAGGGCCGTAAACGCCTGGTCAGGTGTCACAAGCCCCACCGCGAATGTTTCAGCCTTCATTGCCCGGCAGCGGCACCGTCCTGGATCAGAATCGCTCTGGCCAGATCTTCATCGCTGGCGTTCAGTCCGGGATTGTCCTGGCGGATCTGCTGCATGACCGACTCCAGATACACCCCACGAATCGCACCGCCACTGGCCACGAAGCTGGAGGCATCATCCCGGGCGGGGATCATGAGTTTGTCGTCCTTGAACGTCGAGTACAGCGAAGCGGAAACCCCGGCCGAGGTGGCCACATCGCCCGCATCCACATCCGCGAAAACCGAGCCAAAGGGTAAACACAACACAAGGGAAGAAATGATGATCAGACGGCGCATGACGGTGTCCTCTGAAAGCGTAATGGAAGTACCACATAATTTAGGATGCGCGGCGGCCGTCAGGAGTTCCTTGCCGCACACACAATCACTTCAATGCGTGGGTTTGGATCCGCTCCGCTGATGGCGTCTGGCAGCACTATCGGTATGGATTGACCTGTTACTTCTGTCAGTCGTTTTCACTCGTGATAATCAGGAACAATTGAATTGCCGAACAAGCCTGATTCCCTGGAGTATCCCGACGGCGCACGGTGGTAACGTAAGGCTTTCGAACCGTCGGGAGCATCGTCATGGAATTGGGCATATCGGGTCGCTGGGCAATTGTCTGCGCCGCCAGCAAGGGCTTGGGGCTGGCCTGTGCGAGAGCCTTGGCGAAGGAGGGCGTCAACCTGGTGATCAACGCCCGTGGCGACGAAACGTTGCAAGTCGCCGCCACAGAATTACGTGGCCTGGCGCCGACCATCGAAGTGCGCACGGTGGCTGGCGACATCAGCGAGCCGACCGTCCGCGAACAAGTATTGGCGGCCTGTCCGCAGGTGGACATCCTGATCAATAACGCCGGTGGCCCGCCACCGGGTGACTTCCGCGACTGGCAACGCGAAGACTGGTTGAAGGCGCTGGATGCCAACATGCTCACGCCGATCGAGCTGATCAAGGCTTGTGTCGATGGCATGGCGGAGCGTGGTTTTGGACGTGTCGTCAACATCACCTCCGGCGCGGTGAAGGCGCCGATCGATGTGCTGGGCTTGTCCAACGGCGCCCGCAGCGGCCTGACCGGTTTTATCGCCGGGCTCGCGCGGCAGTCGCGGCTGGCCGGGCACAACGTCACGATCAACAATCTGTTGCCCGGCCCGTTCGAGACCGAGCGCCTGCACAAGACCCTGAGCGCCGCCGCCGAGGCCAATGGTGCCAGCGTCGAGAGCATCAGCGCACAGCGGCGCAAAAACGTTCCGGCCCAGCGCTTTGGCCAGCCCGATGAGTTCGGCGCCTATTGCGCATTCATCTGCAGCGCCCACGCGGGTTTCCTGACAGGGCAAAATCTGTTGCTGGACGGCGGCAGTTACCCCGGTACGTTTTGATTGACCGATGATCAGCGTCTGCGCTGCCTCGCGTCATGAGGACTATGCTTTGCAGTGCGCCCATCGCAATGGGAGACCTCTGATGATCAACGTACGCACAGCCCGCATGCTGGCCGATTACAAACGCTGGGCCGATCAACGACTCTTTGACAGCCTGGCCGATTTGCCGCCGGGCGAGGTCAACAAAGAGCGGGTCTCGGTGTTCAAGAACATGATCGGCACGCTGAACCACATCTACGTGGTGGATTGCATCTGGCAGGCTCACCTCGAAGGCCGGGGGCACGGCTTCAAGACCTCGCACGATCTGCTGCATCCCGACCTCGCCGATCTGCGCATGGCGCAAAAAGACATTGATCACTGGTACTGCGACTGGAGTGAACGCCAGACCGATGCCTCGTTGGATAAACCCCTCGAGTTCACGTTCGTCTCGGGCGAAAGCGGCACCATGAGCGCCGGCGCGATGTTGCTGCACGTGGTCAATCACGCCAGTTATCACCGTGGCTGGGTGATTCAGATGTACTTCGACATTCCGGCCATGCCGCCAATGACGGACCTGCCGATCTTCCTGCGCGAGACCGATCCGGATTTCAATTCGCTCAACACCCCGGCAGTGGCGCCGACATGTGTTGGGCAATTCGCGCGCGCAACCAACGTTCTGCCGGATCGTTATCGTTGACTCCGTTCCAGACCATCGACAGTTCGGACAGGTTGATGTCAAACGGCGGGTCGTCGGCGCGCAACTGGCTGCTGCCTTCGATCAGCGCGCACGCCGCGTAATCCGGTACCGTGGCGAGCATGTCGGTACCGGCCAGCAAGGCGCGCAACCCGGCGAACTGCGGCACCGCAAGCACCACGCGGCGTGATCGGCCAATGCGTGCCAGGTCATTGTCGATGGCCCCGGTCAGGTCACCGGAAAATGACACCAGCGCGTGCGGCCGCTCGCAGTAATCATCCAGCGTCAGGGCGCCGGGTCGATTGTCGCCGCGCAGGATCTTCACGCTCAGGTCGCGCAATTTCTTGCGCTTGGCGTTGGCCGGCAGTTCGGTGGTGTAGCTGATCCCGACGGAAATTTCACCGCTGGCGAGCATCGATGACATCAGCAGGAAATTCACCCGTCGCACCACCACCACGACGTTCTGTGCTTCTTCGCGGATCTGCTTGAGCAGCGGCGGAAACAGACCGAACTCGGCGTCGTCGGACAGACCTATGCGAAACACGTCGCGGCTGGTGGCCGGGTCGAAATCCTTGGCCCGGCTGACCGCGCCGGAAATGGTGTCCATCGCCGGCTGCAACTCCTTAAGAATCTGCAGCGCGCGCAGGGTCGGCTCCAGCACACGACCGTTGCGCACCAGCAACGGGTCGTCGAACAGATCGCGCAGCTTTGCCAGCGAAGCGCTGACGGCGGGCTGACCGAGAAACAGCTTCTCCCCGGCCCGGGTCAGGTTCTTTTCGAACATCAGGGTTTCGAAAATCACCAAGAGGTTCATGTCCACGCGGCGCAGGTCGTTGCGGTTCATGGTGGCGGCTCGCAGGCTTTTGGGTCTTTTTCAGTAAAGCAGCAAACCTGTCCGATGCACCGAATCCGGTCAGGCTCGATTTTCGAGGGCAGAGAGTTTGAGTGTCGGCGAAGGTGTTACAGTTGGGAGCTATCAGAACTGATAGGGTGCAACCTGTGGATACTGGAGAAATCCCCTCGCCACAGGGGATTGGTCAGGTCATCGCCAACTTCAGCTATTGTGATTTTGTCTGATGTAAAACTGCACAATCGTATGGTCGCTAGTGCGTTTTTTTTCCCACCAACGATCACCGTCAAACCTGAAATGAGGATCTCTGATGAGTATCTTAGCTCTGCTTGGGCGCACTCCCTTAAGAAGCCCATTTTCCGCCTCGGTGTTTATCTGTGCGACGGTCTTGGACTTACTGCGCTCAGCCCTGGCTTTCAATAAGTTACGATGATCAAGTGATATAGGGATTTCTGGTAGTTCTAAATTACTGTAAAACGATTCTAGATCAAGCCCAGTCATTTCAGAGTATCTGTTCTCATCGGGTGTGAGCTTTCTCCGCATAAACTTAATTTTGCCCCCTGTTTCAATCGAGACTTCGTCATAGCCAAAGCCTATGACTGACTTGACTAGGTGGCTGTGTTCCCCGTTGGCTTTGGTTCTAAAAGTGGCTTCAGTAAAGCTATAAGGCTGGGTTTCCTGGAGTGGAGTAAATGTAGTGACGTCCGTGTAAATGATTTTAGCGGGCGTATTGGGTGGTCGTTCCGGGCCGCTTTTATAGATAGGCCGACCTGACATCCGTTTGAAGAAGGGCGGGGATGTACCGTTCGGATCGCTCAGATTGATTGGATCTCCTAAACAATAAGCATATGAATTCAATCCACCCCTGCCAAACGGACTAAACCAGTCCGGACCGTTAAACCGCATTAACACCG
>NZ_AKJI01000147.1:0-5271 GCF_000282415.1 Pseudomonas sp. GM60 | reverse complement strand
AGGCGAGCTAACGCTCGGCCTGCTGAGTGGTGAAAAGCAAAAGCGTACGGCGATTTCCTGTAGGAGCCGGCTTGCCGGCGATGGCGTCCGTCCAGTCAATAAACAGGTTGATTGACCCACCGCCACCGCCATCGCCAGCAAGCCGGCTCCTACAGGGTTAATGTGCGAGCGATGCCACCACAACCATTCAGGATTAGCGCTCGCCTTGCTTGCGACTCGCCGCCGCCGTCACCGCATATCCAATCAACGCTGCCAATATCGACCCGGTCAAAATCCCCATCCGGTCCATCCCGGCGTACTCACTGACGCCCGGCTCAAACGCCAGTGAACCGACAAACAAACTCATGGTGAAACCAATCCCGCAGAGGATCGCAACCCCCAGCACCTGGCCCCAATTGGCGCCTTGGGGCAGGGCGGCGATGCCGGTTTTTACCGCGAGCCAGGTCAGGCCGAACACGCCAAGCGTCTTGCCCAGCAGCAGGCCGATTGCGATGCCCATCGGCACGTGATGGGTGAAGCTTTCGACGGTCACGCCGCTCAGGGACAGGCCGGCGTTGGCGAAGGCGAACAGCGGCAGGATGCCGTAGGCGACCCACGGGTGCAGGGCGTGTTCCAGCGTCAGCAGCGGCGACGGCTCGGCGTTTTTGGTGCGCAGTGGAATGCAGAAGGCCAGGGTTACGCCGGCCAGCGTGGCGTGGACACCGCTTTTGAGTACGCACACCCACAGGATCAAACCGATGATCATGTACGGCCCGAGCTTGACCACGCCGAGCCGGTTCATCGCGATCAGCGCGACGATGCAGGCCGCGGCCAACGCCAGGGACAGGGTCGACAGCGCGCCGGAATAGAAGATCGCAATGACGATGATCGCGCCGAGGTCGTCGATGATCGCCAGGGTCATCAGGAACAGTTTCAGCGACACCGGCACACGCTTGCCCAGCAGGGCGAGGACGCCGAGGGCGAAGGCGATGTCGGTGGCCATCGGAATGGCCCAGCCACCGAGTGCAGCGGGATTGTCACGGTTGAAGAACCAGTAGACCAACGCCGGCACGACCATGCCGCCAATCGCCGCGGCACCGGGCAGGACCACCTGTGAAGGCTTCGACAGCTGACCGTCGAGGACTTCGCGCTTTACTTCCAGGCCGATCAGCAGGAAGAACAGGGCCATCAGGCCGTCGTTGATCCACAGCAATGCCGGTTTGGCGATTTGCAGCGCGCCGACCTGAGCCACCACAGGGGTGTCCAGAAAGCTGCTGTAGAGCCACGACAACGGGGAGTTGTTGATGATCAAAGCCAGGGCTGCTGCGGCGATCAACAACAGACCGCTGGCAGCTTCCAACTGAAAGAAACGCGTGAAAGTGCTACGCAGAGGCAAGGTCGCTCTCCATCGAATAATCAAAAAGGTGGCACACCCTAACCCGTACCGTTAGTTGTTAAAACAAAAGTTATATTCTTTTTTGTTATATGCCGTTACAGCGCGAAAGGCGACACGGACCTGAGCCTAGCAGTTGCCGGACGTATTGAACCTCAGCTGTATCTGTGCGCGATGTCGGATTTTTCCTAAGCTTGTGGGCTGAGCCTTGTGCCAAGGCCGACTCAACGAGAAAACCATCATGAGCGACAACCGACAGTGGGCCCGGGAAGCCATCCGGATCATCGAAGCGGACTTCCAGCGCAGCGCCGACACGCACCTGATCCCCTTGCCGCTGCCTGGGTTGCCGGGCATCGAGTTGTATTTCAAGGATGAGTCGAGCCATCCCACCGGCAGCCTGAAACATCGCCTGGCGCGTTCGTTGTTCCTCTACGCGCTGTGTAACGGCTGGCTTAAACCCGGCGCGCCAGTGATCGAAGCGTCCAGCGGTTCGACGGCGATTTCCGAGGCATACTTCGCCCGTTTGCTCGGCCTGCCGTTTATTGCAGTGATGCCGGCCACCACCTCCAAAGAGAAGATCGCGCAGATCGAGTTCTACGGTGGCAAGAGCCATCTGGTGGACGACCCGACGCAGATCTATGCCGAATCCGAGCGCCTGGCGCGCGAGCACGACGGGCATTTTATCGATCAGTTCACCTACGCCGAACGTGCCACCGACTGGCGGGCGAACAACAACATCGCCGAATCGATCTTCCATCAGATGCGTTTCGAACAGCACCCTGAGCCGAGCTGGCTGATTTCCAGCCCCGGCACCGGCGGCACCACGGCGACCCTCGGGCGATACGTGCGTTATCGCCAGCATTGCACTCGCGTGCTGTGCGCCGATGCCGAGCGCTCGGTGTTTTTCGATTACTACCTGACTGGCGATGCCAGTCTTCGCCTGGATCACGGTTCGCGGATCGAAGGCATCGGTCGGCCACGGGTCGAGGCGTCGTTTCTGCCAAAGGTGATCGATGCGATGGTCAAGGTGCCGGACGATCTGTCACTGGCGGCCATGCATTACCTGGCGCAGCGTTTGGGACGTCGGGTGGGCGGGTCGAGCGGGACCAATCTGATTGGTGCGTTGATGGCGGCACAACAGATGGTGGCAGCGGGGGAAACGGGGTCGATCGTGGCGATTCTGTGCGATGGCGGCGAGCGCTATGAAACCAGTTATTACGATCAGGCCTGGCTCAAGGCGCAGGGGTATGAGTTGAGTGGGTTAATGGCGGCGGTGGCAGCGAGTGTCGAGCGCGGCGAGCCGTTGCCAGCAACAGTGCTACGCGCCAACATCTAGCCCCAAAGCGGACCTTGTAGGAGCCGGCTTGCCGGCGATGAATACTCCACGGTTTATCTGAATAACCGCGTTATCGTTCATCGCCGGCAAGCCGGCTCCTACAGGGGATTTGTGTCAGGCCTCTAGGCCGAGGATATCGCGGGCCACGGCTTCAGCGATGCGAATGCCATCGACACCCGCCGACAGAATCCCGCCCGCATAACCCGCGCCTTCACCCGCCGGGAACAAGCCCTTGACGTTCAGGCTCTGCATCGACTCGTTACGGGTTATCCGCAACGGCGACGACGTGCGCGTCTCGATCCCGGTCAACACCGCGTCATGCAGCGAGTAGCCGCGAATCTGCTTCTCGAACGCCGGCAAGGCTTCGCGAATGGCTTCGATGGCGAACGCTGGCAAGGCCAACGCCAAATCACCCAGCGCAACACCGGGCTTGTAGGACGGTTCAACGCTGCCCAGGTCGGTGGACGGTTTGCCCGCGATGAAATCGCCCACCAACTGTGCCGGCGCTTCGTAGTTGCTGCCACCCAGCACAAAGGCGTGGGATTCCAGACGTTCCTGCAACTCGATACCGGCCAGCGGGCCGCCCGGATAATCGACTTCCGGGGTGATCCCGACGACGATCCCGGAGTTGGCGTTGCGCTCGTTACGCGAGTACTGGCTCATGCCGTTGGTCACGACGCGATTCGGCTCGGAGGTCGCCGCGACCACCGTGCCGCCCGGGCACATGCAGAAGCTGTAGACCGAGCGACCGTTCTTGGCGTGGTGCACCAGTTTGTAGTCGGCGGCACCCAGTTTCGGGTGGCCGGCGTACTTGCCCAGGCGCGCGCGGTCGATCAGCGACTGCGGGTGTTCGATACGGAAACCCACCGAAAACGGCTTGGCTTCCATGAACACGCCACGACCGTGGAGCATGCGGAAAGTGTCGCGAGCGCTGTGGCCGAGGGCCAGAATCACGTGCTTCGAATGGATCTGTTCGCCGCCGTTGAGCTCGACGCCAACCAATTGACCGTCCTCGATCAACACGTCGGTGACGCGCTGCTGGAAGCGTACTTCGCCACCCAGTGCACGAATCTGCTCACGCATGTTTTCCACAACGCCCGTCAGACGGAACGTACCGATGTGCGGTTTGCTGACGTAGAGGATTTCTTCCGGCGCGCCGGCTTTGACGAACTCATGCAGGACTTTGCGCCCGATGAATTTCGGGTCCTTGATCTGGCTGTAGAGCTTGCCGTCGGAGAAAGTCCCGGCGCCGCCCTCACCAAATTGCACGTTGGACTCGGGGTTGAGCACGCTTTTACGCCACAGGCCCCAGGTGTCCTTGGTGCGCTGGCGCACTTCGGTGCCGCGCTCGAGGATGATCGGCTTGAAGCCCATTTGCGCGAGCAGCAGCCCGGCGAAAATCCCGCACGGCCCGAAACCTACGACAACCGGGCGTTGCTGCAGATCGGCCGGCGCCTGGCCGACCACTTTGTAGCTGACATCCGGCGCCACGTTGACGTTGCGGTCATCGGCGAACTTGTGCAGCAACGCCGCCTCATCCTTCGCGGTGAGGTCGATGGTGTAGATGAAGCACAGTTCGGAGGATTTTTTGCGCGCATCGTAGCTGCGCTTGAACAAGGTGAAATCGAGCAGGTCATCACTGGCGATGCCCAGGCGCTGCACGATGGCAGGGCGCAGGTCTTCTTCGGGATGGTCGATCGGCAGCTTGAGTTCAGTGATTCGTAACATGACGGGATCCGGTTCGCGGGGCGCACAACTGCGCCAAGGCGTTTGAAGGCGGCGATTATAAGCCCCAAAAGCCGAGTCCCGTGAGGCTTAAACGATCAGTCGTCGCGCGATCCGCCGAAATACCCGCAACCACGCTGAACCTGGCCGTCAATGCGCAGTTCGGCGCTCATGTGTTGAACACTGCCGGTGCTGCTGTCGATGCAACGTTGCGGCGCGACCCACAGTTCGATGTGCTGGTTATTGGCTTCGGTGCTGAGGTTGAAGCGGCCATCGCCCAGTTGCTCTTCAACATAAGGGACGGCCAGGGGCGGTTGGCCCGCACGGTCGACGACCATGCCTTTGCCACTGACCTTGACGTTCCACTCGGGCCCGTGGCCGGCGGCGCGCAGGATCAACGGTTTGAAATTCGGATCGCCGCAGGCGGTGCCCGAGCGCTCGACGCGGTACAGCTGCTCCAGATCGAGGCGGCTGTCGACGATTCGCCCGCGAACGTCGGCGAACAGCTTGCCCTGCGCATTGGCGAGGCTGGCGGCCTCTTGCAGGATGCTGGTGCCGCCGGTGTCGTTGACCACGAAACTGCGCTGCTCATTGCACGGCTGGAACAACAGCTTGCCGTCGGCTGCCGTCAACTGACCCTGCATTCGGGTCTGGCCCACGTGGGAGGCACTTTCACGCGGGCCATCGAACAACTGACAGGCCGCGAACAGTGGAAGCACGGCAACAAGGACTAAGGAACGGGCAACACGCATCTTTGGCTCTCCAGACAAGAGCCGCCACGTTACGCAGCCTGACCGTTCATCACAACCCCGCGATCAACCTTGTAGGAGCCGGCTTG
>NZ_AKJI01000146.1:0-6083 GCF_000282415.1 Pseudomonas sp. GM60 | reverse complement strand
AGGGGCAAGAGCCCTTGGTTACTTGGGGCTCTTCCAAGTGACTCGCTGTAAAAGCGAAACCAATAGCCGCCATCACCGCAGAAACGGATATACCCCCAAGCAAAGTGATCAGCACCACACTCACTCAGGCAACCCAGCCATCCGCAACCCCTGCGCAAAACGAGCAAGATCCTCTGGCCGCTGAATAGGCAGCCATTCTTTCAAATTGGAAACACGCAATGCAGGATCCAGCTCGCGCAAGCGCTGCATCGCCTGCTTCGCCTTATTCATTTGTCCCCTCAGCGCATGACTGGCCGCCAGCAGCGCGACCGGAGGCAGCAGGGTGGGCAGGTTGCGCAATGCCTTATCCGCCCAGTCCGTCGCACAGTCATAGCGCCCGGCAACGAAGTGCGCGAGCGCCATGCCCACCTGCATCCTGAACATCTCCGGGTCCAGCGGGCTCAAGCGCACGGCATGGGTCAAAAACTCGATGGCGGCGTCTGTTTCACCGCGCAGTGCTCGCAAAATACCGCCCAAAAACCAGGCGGGAGCGAGGTTCGGATTGAGCAGGCGCGCCCTGTCGAGCAGGGCAATGCCGCCATCGACATCACCGGTGAGATGGGCCAGCGCATGCCCGCTTCGCGTCAACGCCACCGCATCGTCCCGACCGAGCGCCATGGCCAGGCGCGCCAGCCGCGCACCTTCGGCGATCTCTTGAGGTCGATCGGTCATCCAGCCATTCAACTTGCGCCAGAAATGACACCACGCCGCCATGCCATAGGCCGACGCAAACTCCGGGTCGAGTTCGATGGCCTTGTAGAACATCACCAGCGCCTCCTCGATGGCTTCCCGTGTGCCGTTGTGCAGTTTCGCCATTCCCCGCAGGTAATAGTCGTAGGCGCAGAGGCTTTCCGTCGGCTTGCGCTTGGCCCGTTCGATTTCCGCCCGTTCGAGCTGCGGCGCGATGGCACCGACGACGCTTTCAGTGATTTGATCCTGCAACTCGAAGATGTCGTCGAGCGTGCCTTCGAAGCGCTCCGCCCAGAGGTGCGTTCCGGTCGTCGCATCGATCAGTTGCCCGGTGATGCGCACCCTGTCACCGGACCTGCGCACGCTGCCTTCCAGCACGTAACGCACGCCGAGCTCCTGGCTGACACCCTTGACGTCCACGGAGCGGCCTTTGTACGTGAAGCTCGAATTGCGCGCGATCACGAACAGCCAACGGATCCGCGACAGGGCAGCGATGATGTCCTCAACCACGCCGTCGGCGAAATAATCCTGTTCCGGGTCGCCGCTCAGGTTCTGGAAGGGCAGGACAGTGATCGAGGGTTTGTCCGGTAGCACGAGGGGTTCATTCCGGTCGGCGGGCACGCCTGCGTCGATATCGTGTCCGTCAGGTTGCCGGGCCTCGGCGGTCTCGCCTGCCTCGACCTGGCCAATGAAGCGGTACCCCTTGCGCGGCACCGTGCGAACCAGGCGCTGTTCCTTACCGGTATCGCCGATGGCCTTGCGCACCGCATTGATGTGGCTGGTGATCGTCGATTCCGAAACCACCCGGCCGCTCCACACCGCCTTGAGCAAGTCATCCTTGCTGACGACGCGATCGCGCTGGCTGACGAGCTGCAGCAATAAATCGAAGACCTGTGGCCCGATGGGCACGACTTGCCCGCGCAAGGTGAGTTCCCGACGCTCTTGATCGAGTACGTAGTCTTCAAACACGAATGGCAAGGTGAATATCCCCTGGTCGAGCGGGTAATGAGTACGAGCAGTCGATAATACGGCAGCGCGTAACCGGCTGCACCGCCGAGTCAGGATGACATTCAAACGGTGGTTTTTTTGGACGAAAAACCAAGCGTGAGCGAAGGTAAATCCAAGGCCTGCGCAAGGACTTCACTTACGCACGGGGGCACTCTTTGCTCACACCGACAGCAATGGTTGCCGTCGTGAAGCGGAGAGAACCCATGAAGATCGTCGTCATTGGAGGCACTGGCCTCATCGGATCGAAACTTGTGAACAACCTCCGCGAGCGCGGCCATGACGTGCTCGCAGCCGCCCCTAGTACGGGCATAAACAGCATCACCCGCGAAGGCCTGGCCGAAGCGATGGATGGTGCTGATATCGTCGTCGACGTGGCGAACGCGCCGTCGTGGGAAGACCAGGCCGTCCTCGACTTCTTTGAAACTTCGAGCCGCAACCTGCTGGCGGCTGAAGCGGCCGCCGGCGTTCGTCATCACGTGGCCCTGTCAATCGTCGGTAGCGAACGGCTTCCCGAGAATGGCTATTTCCGGGCCAAGGTCGCCCAGGAAAACCTGATCAAGGCGTCCGGCATTCCTTACACCATTTTGCGGGCTACACAATTCTTCGAATTTGTCGGCGGTATCGCGCAATCGGCCGCCGTCGGTGAGGAGATTTGCCTTTCGCCCGCGCTGATCCAGCCACTGGCGTCCGACGACGTAGTGGCGGCGCTGACGGAGGTCACGCTGCAAACACCGGTCAACGGCACGCTCGAAGTCGCGGGGCCCGAGGCCATGCCGCTGGACGAACTGGTCAGGCGCTTTCTGCGGGCAACCGGGGACTCCCGCAAAGTTGTTCCGGACGTGCACGCACGCTACTTCGGCGCGGTGCTCGACGATCAGTCGCTGACCCCCGGCAAGCACCCGCGCCTGGGCGCGATTCGTTTCGAGGACTGGCTCGCCCGGTCCTGACACCGGGTTGCGCCCTCATCAAACAGACGCATAAGGAGATTTGCCATGTTCACCCGATATCTTCTGGCCGCTGCTTTCGCAGCGCTCTCGATCACCGCGTCGGCCGACGACAAGCCCGCGGGCAAGGTGACGGTCGTGTTCGACCGGCCCATTCCCAATATCCCCGGCAAGAGTATGAAAGGCGTGGTTGTCGAATATGGGCCTGGTGCCGCGTCGCCGGCCCACACCCATCCGAAAACGGCCTTCATTTATGCAACGGTCCTGGAAGGCTCGTTTCGCATCAAAATCAAAGACAAGCCGGAAAAGATCTACAACGTCGGCGAAAACTTCGTAGAGGAGCCTGGCTCCGTGCACGAAGTCAGCGCCAACGCCAGCGATACCCAACCTGCGCGTTTGCTGGCGGTGTTCGTCCTTGATTCCGGGGAAAAGGAGCTCGTCACGCCCATCGGCAAGTGACCTCACACACGCGCTGATCGACGCGCGATAGCCAGGCGGCAGGCCACTGCCGCCCTTTGGCTGCTGTAGGTTTATTGGCATTGAACAGGTAATGAGAGAAATGAACTCGCTCCAGGACAAGGCCGCCATAGCCGCCGTCGCAAGCGCCGAAATCCCTGTCGCCGTGATGCGCCGCAGCAAGAAAAAAACCATCGGCCGATTGCTGTGCGTCGCCGCCGTTCTGGTCCTGGCTGCCGGAGGGGCCGTGGCTGTTTTCAGCGGCACGACCTCCACCGATAACGCTTATGTGCGCGGCGACGTGACCTCGCTCGCCGCCAAAGTGGCCGGGTACATCACGTCGGTAGAGGTCGAGGATAACCAGACCGTCCGGGCGGGTGATGTCCTGTTTCGCATTGATGACCGAGACTACCGCGCACGGCTGGCGCAGGCCGTGGCGAATGTCAGTGCGGCCCAGGCTCGCCTGAGCCATGTCGATGCCCAGACCCAGCTTCAACGGGCCCTGATCCGCCAGGCCGAAGCCCAGCGACGCTCAGCCGCTGCCGAGATGAATCTGGCGACCAAGACCCATGATCGCAACCGCAAACTGATCGTCAGCAACGCGGTCAGTCACGCCCTTGTCGATGAAACCGCCGCCGCACAATCCAGAGCCGAGGCGACGGTCTCGGCCGCCTCGGCATCGGTCGAGGCGCAACAGCAACACATCGCCGTGCTGGTCACCGAGCGCGAAGCAGCCGTTGCGGCGGTGAATCAGGCGCAGGCGGCGCGGGATCTCGCCCAGATCGATTTCGACAGCACCGTGGTCCGCGCGCCTGTCGATGGCGTTATCGGTAATCGCCAGGTCCGCGTCGGTCGGTATGTGACGACGGGCGTGTCGTTGCTCGATATCGTGCCGGTCCATGATGTGTGGGTCGTGGCGAACTTCAAGGAAACCCAACTCGAGCATATTCGCCCCGGTCAACGCGTTCGCATCACGGTTGACGGCTATCCGAACGAGGCACTTGAAGGCGTGGTCGACAGCTTTGCACCGGGCAGTGGTTCGGCGTTCAGCCTGCTGCCCACGGACAATGCGACCGGTAACTTTGTTCGTGTCGTCCAGCGGGTGCCGGTGAAAATCCTGTTGGCCCACAACCCGTTGCCGGGCCGCATCGTGCCGGGCCTGTCTGCGCGGGTCGAGGTTGCGCAAGGAAGTGGCTCGTGAGCCCGGTGGCCACCGCCACGCCGGGCAATGCCAGCGTGACGAACGGCCTCCTGCTCATGACGGGCATCCTGCTTGCCGCGCTGACGGAAGCGCTCGCTGGCACCGTCCTGTCGCTTGGACGCAGCGACATCATCGGCGATACCTATGCAACGCCCGATGAGTTCGCCTGGCTGGATATTGGCTACACCGCGTTCAAGCTGATCGGGTTCGTGACCGCTCCTTGGTTGGTGAACCGTTTCGGTCCGCGTCAGGTCCTCATCAGCGCCACTTTGGTCATGGGCCTGGCGTGCGCCGTTGCTGCCATGACTGCTCGGCTGGATCTGCTGGTCGCGCTTCGAGTTATCCAGGGCTTCGCCGGCGGCACGTTGCTGGTCGGGGGGCAGGTGATCATCTTTCGCGCCTGGCCGCGATCACATCAACCCATCCTTCAGGCGCTGTTCGCCATGGGCGCGGTTGTCGCGCCCGCCACCCTTGCGCCGGCCCTTCAAGGATGGTTGATCGATAGCCAGTCCTGGGCCTGGATTTTCTTCAGCGTTGTTCCGCTCGCCCTGGCGGCCAGTGGACTTTTGCTGACCGCCGACGCCCCGATGCCGACCAAGACACGGCATCGTCCGTTTGACGGGGTCGGCTTCTGCCTGATCTGCGTCACCTTGTTGTGTTTTACCTATGTGCTCAGCCAGGGCAGCCGATGGGACTGGTTCGAGGAACCGCACATCCTGTGGCTGACCGTGATGGGGGCAGCCGCGTTGCTGGCTTTTCTTGGCCAGCAAGTGTTGATCAAAGGCCAGGGGGTGCTCGATTTCACCCTGTTCAAATCGAGCGATTTTACCTTCGCCTTTATCGTCAGTTTTGTCGCCGGTGCAGCCTTGTTCGGCAGTGCGTTCCTGATTCCGGCGTTTGCACTTTCAGTCCTCGCGTTCACACCCACCGATGCCGGCCAGCTGCTGTTGCCCAGTGGTGCCTTTTTTATCGGGGCGTTGCTCATTTCGGCCTGGCTCATGCAGGCCCGCCGCGTTCCGCCGTTCGCCACCGTGCCCTTCGGCATCCTGATGATCATGGTTGCGATGTGGATGCTGTCCGGTTCCACCCATGAAAGCGGCGCCGACGACATGATGGCGGCGATCCTGTTGCGTGGGTTGGGTCTTGGTTTTCTGTTTCTGTCGATCACCCTGATCGCGTTCAGTGACCTCAACAGGCGCAACCTCGCCAGCGGCATAGGGCTTTTCAATACGGGGCGCCAGTTGGGTGGCCTGATGGGCGTCGCAGGGCTTCAGACGCTGATCGAGCATAACGTTGTCGCCAACTCGGTGGTCCTTGGCGCCAGCGTCACTCCGGGCGGGGGCGCGGTCATCGAGCGACTGACTGCCACGACAGCGATGTTGTCGGCCAAAGGAATGGACGCAGTGGCTGCGGGTCGGGCGGCGATGAGCCTTCTGGGTCGTACCGTCACAGGTCAGTCCACCGTGATTGCTTTCGACAGCGCATTTGTTGCAGTGACGCTGCTTTTCGCAGTCGCCGCGCCCATGTTGGTCGGCATCAAAATCGGGTTGGGGCGATACGCGAAGCGGCGTGCTGCGGTGTCACCTCAATGAAGGCCACTCATTTGTTTGACGCAAGAAAAAGCCCGGCTGATTAGGCCGGGCTTCTTGTTGAGTACCGCGATAGAGCTATTCATTCATACAGCGCGGCTTTCGATCAGGCGGTCAGAACCACCTTCGGCAATGCGGTTTTCGATCAGACGGTCG